>JAJRTT010000360.1 GCA_024278155.1 Bacteroidota bacterium
AAAATCAAGCTGTTTTGCTGCATAGCCATCATCGTTGTTGCTTGGGTTCAATTGTTCGCTGTTGATGTTTGGAAATTGAATTGTACTGTTCGATTCCGTAAAGTTCATGTCAAAGTCCCAAAGATAAGGTGATGAACCTCCTGTTGCCGACAGATCAAAGTTGTAAGGTTCATAAACCGTGGCCGTGGGAAGTGTTTCATCGACAATACTTACCTGGTCGAAACTTACCGTGTGGGTCAGGGAGATTTGGGTAATACTGTTATCGTTGATGGGCACATTGGTTTCATCACAATTTATTTCTTCCACACCATCCGTATAATCAATGACCGAGAAATGGACAATCTCACCGGTTCCAGCTCCATTGGCGTCATTTTCGTCAATCCGTAAAAAATATTTGGCCGGTGTCCCCGACCCGATCATATTGATCAATGGTGTAATGTCAAGGCCGAATTCCATGGTTTTGTCCTCTTCTTCGGAGCCGCCCTGCATATAATAGGAGCCGCCTTGATAATCAAAAACGGGGAAGGCCATCAGAAATTCGGGTTCTTCTGAATTTATGTCTGTCGATACACCGACCCTTACCCGGAGTTTATACCTTTTGTTGTGTTTGAGAATGATCCGTGTGGTCAGTAAAGGTTCTGTGTTTGCCTTGGCATATTGCACGTGTACGGCATTGTTCCAAACCCCACCGTTTGTTGATGGGTCGGCGAGCGACTTATAGGTCATGTAACAAAAACCGTTGTTACCAAAACTGGGCCCTCCGCTATAGGTATTGGCGAATTTCAAACCCCCTATTTCCCAGTCCCTTACGTTCACGACCCCATCATTGTTTATATCAAGGTGATTTGTATATTGCCCATCGCCATTGTAATCCCATCGGATGGAGTCATTGTAACCGCAAACGGTCATCCCATGGTTTGGGTAGCTCCAGGAAGTGACCACGTATTTCCCGGCTTCGGGCGTACCTGCCGGTAGGGTTGGCATTCCACTTGGGGCATTGGCATAAAAATTGGCCACGCCGCCCACATCGGAACCTTCGAGATAATTATCTATCCAGTGTTTCAGGGTCAATATCCCTTCTTCGTCAGAAACATCGATTTGAAAAGCCTCGGCAAGGCGGTTGTGCATCGCTTCATAATAATTATCGTAACCGTTCATCCAAATCCTGCCACGCTCGTCACCGGTTCCGATATACATCCCGCCATAGGTGTTTACATCAGGTGTGCCGAGAAGTTTCAACATATCAAACGTATGGAAATAACTCACGCCATAATAACCATCTCCCTGATTGGCCCAGTTCCATGCAAAATGTGTTGGGTATTGATTGTCAACATTGCTGGCATTCAAATCACGCATTCGGTTGATGGTATAGGTAAACCCTAACCCAATACTGCTTGCCTGGCCGCACTCATACTGGATTTGTGCAAATACCGGGCGCCAATACATATTTTCCGAATTGTCAAGAAACCAATTTAGCTGTGGTGCATTGGGCCCTTTGAATTCCTCGGGGAGGGTGAGTTTTGGCAAGTTCACAAGCCCAATGGAATCGTATTTTGATAAGGGCGTTAATTTGTTGATATCGTTGGGTATCGCGGTTTTCTGTGCGAATGTTGTAGTTGCTGCAAGAAACAAAAATGCAGCAATAAAAAGATCAAAGTAGTTTTTCCGGTACATATTCCATAATATTTTAGTGAGCAAAAAAAAGACAAATTGCTTTTGCCATAAGTTGCGTTTGCCAATTTAAGTTGGACGAAGTGCAAAGGTAGGATAATTTATTTTCTTTTTTGTTTATCTGGATTTTGCTGTAAATAAAGGGATTCAAGAACTCATAAAGCAATGTTCGATACAATAATTAATAAAACCTTTTGGTTATTACAGCGTTTATTATTTTACATTTGCAAAATTTTTTAATTTTCCAATCGCTAACAAATACGCTTCAAATGGCTAAAAACCTTGTAATTGTCGAGTCACCGGCTAAAGCTAAAACCATAGAAAAATTCCTGGGGAAGGACTTCGTTGTTAAATCAAGTTTCGGGCATGTCCGTGACCTGTCGAAAAAAGAACTGGGTGTCAATATCGAAAAAGGTTTCAAACCGGTTTATGAAATAACACCTGATAAAAAGAAAACCGTTGCCGAACTCAAAAAGATTGCAAAAACTGCTGAAACCGTTTGGCTCGCAACTGATGAAGACCGTGAGGGGGAAGCCATTTCGTGGCACCTGATGGAAGCCTTGAAACTGGACGAGGCGAAAACCAAACGGATCGCTTTTCATGAAATTACCAAGACAGCAATTTTGGAAGCCATCAAAAACCCACGGAAAATTGATTATCATTTGGTGGATGCGCAACAAGCCCGCCGTGTCCTCGACCGTTTGGTCGGTTTTGAGATTTCGCCCGTACTTTGGAGAAAGGTGAAACCCTCATTATCGGCAGGACGTGTCCAATCGGTTGCGGTACGATTGATCGTTGAAAGGGAAGAAGAAATAAAAACCTTCAAACAAGAATCCTCTTTCAGGGTGATTGCGAAATTTGAAATAAAGAACGATTTTGGGACAGCAATTCTAAATGCAGAATTGCCAAAACGTTTCAAAGAAAGAAATGAAGCACTGGATTTTTTAAAGACTTGTGTCCCGGCTGATTTCGTTATCGGTTCCATAGAAAAGAAACCGGGCAAAAAATCCCCTGCGCCCCCTTTCACAACTTCTACCTTGCAGCAGGAAGCCAGCCGAAAGCTTGGGTTTTCGGTATCCAAGACCATGGTGGTTGCCCAGCAACTTTACGAATCAGGTAAGATAACCTATATGAGGACCGATTCGGTGAACCTCTCCAAGCTGGCCCTGGGTGTTGCAAAAAAGGTCATCACCACCAATTACGGTGAAGCCTATGTGAAAACCAGGCAATTCAAAACGAAATCAAAATCGGCCCAGGAAGCGCACGAGGCCATTCGCCCGACTTATCTTGAAAATCAGGCCGTGGATGGCGATCCGGCACAAAAAAGGTTGTACGAATTGATCTGGAAACGGACCATTGCCTCTCAAATGGCAGAGGCCGTCCTTGAGCGGACAACGGTTTCCATTGATATTTCAACAAACCCACTGAAATTTGTCGCCAAAGGCGAGGTCATCAAATTTGACGGTTTTTTGAAAGTTTACCTTGAATCGACGGATGATGGCGAAAATGGTGAGCAAAAAGGAGTCCTCCCTCCAATGAAAAAGGGCGAGTCGCTTGAAAGAAAAGAGATAAACGCCATCGAACGTTTTTCACAACCACCTCCACGTTATACGGAAGCCAGCCTTGTGAAAAAAATGGAAGAATTGGGTATTGGAAGGCCATCAACATACGCACCTACCATTTCAACGATCCAGAAACGCGAATATGT
>JAJRTT010000361.1 GCA_024278155.1 Bacteroidota bacterium
AAAGGTTTCGTTTGGAAGCTCACTTTTGGTTATTTTGTTACTTGTCGGATTCGTGGTTTACGAAACAAAGAAACCGAAAGAAAAACCCCTAAGCCAGGCGTAAAATGAAAAGGCTCCTCGTAATTTCCTATTATTGGCCACCAAGTGGTGGTGCCGGGGTTCAACGATGGTTGAAATTCGTAAAATATCTGAGGGGCTTTGGTTGGGAACCTGTGATTTATACGGCAGAAAACCCTGAAGTGCCGGCCATTGACACCTCATTGCTTTCCGATGTCCCTGAAAATATCGAAGTGATAAAAACGAAAATTTGGGAGCCTTTTACGATTTACAAACGTTTTGTAGGCCGGAAAAAGGAGGATAAAATCAAGGCTGGTTTTTTATCGGAAGAAAAGGCACCTTCAAAAGCAGAAAATATTTCAGTTTGGGTAAGGGGGAATTTTTTTGTTCCCGATGCCCGGAAGTTCTGGATAAAACCTTCCATTAAGTTCCTGAAAAAATATTTAAGGGAAAACCCTGTGGATGCAATGGTGTCAACAGGGCCGCCACACAGTATGCACCTCATTGCCCTTGGTTTGAAAAGGGGTTTGGGAATTCCCTGGCTCGCCGATTTCCGCGATCCATGGACAAAAATAGATTTTTATCAGGATTTAATGTTGACGGGTTTTGCAAACAAAAAGCATCACCGGCTTGAACAAAAAGTTTTAAAAACGGCAGATATGCTCACAACGGTGAGCTCGAACTGGGCAAGGGATTTTCATGGACTTGGTGCTAAAAAGATAGAGGTTGTAACAAATGGTTTCGATCCGGATGATTTTTCTTCCTTGTCAGAATCGAAATGCGATAAATTTGAGATATGCCATTTGGGATCCATGAACAAAGACCGCAACCCGGAGGTTTTATGGAAAGTGCTTTCTGGTTTATGCAATACGATAAATGGCTTTAAAAATGATTTAAAGATTTCTTTTCTGGGCTTTACAGATTATTCCGTTACAAAAAATTTGGAGAACGAAGGCCTGACGGAATTTGCCGAAATGGTAAAATATTTGCCGCACAAAGAAGTTTTGCAAAGAGCAAAAAACGCCGGTATATTGTTGCTTCCGCTTAATGACACGCCAAATGTGAACGGGATTATACCCGGAAAACTCTTTGAATATATAGCTTTGAAAAAGCCCATATTTTGCATTGGCGATGTTGACGGCGACAGTTCTGGAATTATCAGTGAAACTAAAAGTGGCATAACGGTTGGTTTTGCCGATGAGAAGGCGATGAGGGAATATATTTTGGAAAAGTACAAGGATTTTAAAGTGGGGAAGGATTTCCACGTTGATTCCGTTGGAACCGGAAAATATTCAAGGAAAAAGCTTACAGGCCGAATGGCTTCATTGCTTGATGAGATGGTCAAAAATAACCTTAAACATTAAAACCCCGGAACATGCAATTGCTTCAATTTTTTTGGAAAATTTATTTGCGGATCATGAATCCTACTTGTACCATTAGGGCAGCAAGCCTGTCCCGAAACGTGAAATTTGAAAAAGGGGTAGTGGTGGAATCGGGGACGCACTTGCAAGCGTTGCTAATTGGACGTCATACCTATATTAACAAGTATTGCCTGATTGACAAAAACACGAAGTCAATCGGCCGTTTTTGTTCCATTGCATATAATGTGAAAATCGGTCTCGGGAGCCATCCTTCCGATTGGGTGGGCAGTCACCCTTTTGCCTATGATGTGAAATATGGTTTTGTAAAGGAAGGAAGGAAGTTTGGTGGTTCAAATACTGAAACGATAATTGGCAACGATGTTTGGATAGGGGCCAGTGCAACTATCCTTGCAGGGGTCAAGGTGGGTGACGGGGCAATTGTCGGGGCCAATTCCCTGGTCACAAAAGATGTGGAACCCTATTCCATCGTTGTAGGCACACCGGCCAAACACCGGCGTTATCGGTTTGAACCGGAAATAATTTCCGGTTTGCAAAAATTGCAATGGTGGGATTGGGACGATAAAAAGATTAAAGAGAATGTTGGGCTCTTCAATGATCCGGTGGCTCTTCTGAAAAAGTTCAAAGCTTGATTTCGTTCAAAACGAGAATACCAGGGATATCTGTTTGGTATAACCCGATCCTGGTTGTATTTTTCAACTTTTTCAGCAAAAACAAGTGAACAAAAGCCTGAAACAGATTGTTGGGATGGTGAACAATAATTCCGCTTTTTTATTCAAATTTAACCTTTTGAAACATCTTCAATAAGGCGGCCTTAATTATAATCCTGGTTATTTATGACTACAAAACAGATAATTGACCGTTTGCCCAAATATTTATCGAATTACATTGTCGAACAGCATTACGAAGATTATACCGGGCAGGACCATGCGGTGTGGCGGTATGTGATGAAACGGAACATTAATTTCCTTACGGGCACGGCCCATGAGTCATTTCTGCAAGGCTTGTTGCAATCGGGGATCAATGCCGAGCGGATCCCACGAATTGATGCCATGAATGCTATTTTGCAAAAGATAGGTTGGGCAGCGGTTTGCGTGGATGGCTTCATCCCGCCCGCTTCTTTTATGGCTTTCCAGGCACACCGGATTTTGGTGATTGCAGCCGATATCCGCTCTATTGACCATATCGAATATACTCCTGCCCCCGACATTATCCACGAAGCTGCCGGCCATGCGCCCATTATTGTGGATAAGGAATACGCCGATTATTTGAGGTTGTTTGGAGAAATTGGGACGAAAGCATTTTCATCTGTAAATAATTATAAGATTTATGAAGCGGTCCGTCACCTTTCCATTTTAAAAGCCGATCCGAGCAGCCCGGGTGCAAATATTGAAAAAGCCGAAGAAAAACTGAACATTTTGTTGGATGTGGAAGAAGAACCTTCGGAAATGACACTCATCCGCAATTTGCATTGGTGGACCGTGGAATACGGTTTGATCGGTAATTTGGACAATCCAAAGATTTATGGTGCCGGCTTATTGTCTTCCATAGGTGAAAGCGAATCTTCATTGAAAGCTGAGGTTACGAAGATACCTTATACACTTGATGCAAAGGATTACAGTTTTGACATTACGACCCAACAGCCCCAATTATTTGTCACCCCCGATTTTAAACATTTGACCAATGTGCTCAACAAGTTTGTGGAAACGATGGCCTTGAAAAGGGGAGGGGTTCATGGCTTGGAAAAGGCGATCGAATCGGAAAACCTGGCCACATGTACATATAGTTCAGGATTACAGGTTTCGGGCATTTTTACTGAAATAATTACGGAGGATAACCAGCTTGTTTATATAAAAACCACGGGCCCTACAAGCCTGAATTTTGATGACAAGGAATTATCAGGTCATAATAAGGAGTATCATTCACAAGGTTTTGGTTCTCCCGTCGGAAGATTAAAAGAAACAGGGCGGCCACTTGAAGGGCTTTCGGACAGTGAGTTGAAAAAGGCTTCCGTTGTTCAGGGAAATAATGTGCAACTTGAATTTGAATCGGGGTTGAAAGTCAACGGTTTCCTGCAAGAGCTATTAAGGAAAGATGGAAAGATCGTTTTGATGGTTTTTAATGATTGCAAGGTGGAATATAAGGGCAAAACGCTTTTTGAACCGGAATGGGGAGTTTATGATATGGCAGTGGGAGCCGAAATTGTTTCTGCTTTTTCAGGCCCTGTCGATCCCGATGCATTTGGTTTGCAATTTGAGCCACCGGTTGAAAAAACACATAAAATAGACTATTCGGCTGCACAACAGCATTTACATACGTTGTACGGGATTGTCAGAAATATAAGGGAAACCAAAAAGGAGGTGACGAAATTAAAATCTGTTTTTGAAGAAATCAAAAGGGATTATCCCAATGATTGGTTGTTGCCCTTGGAGATTTTTGAAATCCTCTATTGGGAAGGCGATGGCTCCTTGCAAGGTTATGTGCTGAATTACCTGAGGGAAATGAAAAAATCCCATCCCGGTTTCAAGGGCCTGATCACGAAGGGCCTCAATTTAATCCTGGATGATTAGATTTGGTTTTGGGAATGCTATGAAATGACAGTTGTTTTTTTTTTGACCGAAACCGGTTCTTATATAGAATAATTCCAGATTGACAAGGTAAAGCAATAATGTACAAGTACTGGTGTTTTTTAATGGAAACTATTCATTCATTAAAACCATCAAACTATGTCGAACAAAAAGATTGCGTTAAGTGTTTTATTATCAATTTCAATTGGGGTTTCGGTTTTTGCACAAGAACCTGAAATTGCTTCTTCCAAGGATTTGTATGGGACAAAAACAGAATTCAATATTGGGATAACCAATATTTTTGCCGATCCCCTGTATGATCTGGTACTTTATGATTATTACGACAATTATTATCCTGAACTTATCCCTCAATTGCCGGGTATCCTTGTGGGCATGAAGTTTCACAGCCCCAAAGGTGCTTTCAGGGTAAATGCAAGCTTGAGTTACGGTAGCAGAAAGATTACCGATCCCGACCAAAGTAGTGTAGAAACGAATTACAACGCATTTTCTTCTGACTTGAACCTGGGTTATGAATGGCACTCAAATTATAAAAGGGTGAGGGTGTATTATGGGTTCGATGCATTGTTGGGTTATCAAAATTCCAAAACTGATTTAGTCAGGGAAAACAATGATACGGGCAACGGTAAATCCAATACGTTCAAATATGGGATTAGCCCGCTCCTTGGTGTCAATTTTTTCATTACGCCACACCTTTCCGTTGGGACCGAGGTGAAATTAACGGCCATGGGGTTTTCAGGGAAATCGGAATCGACGGTTAGTTATGATTATCCCAACAACTACTACAATAGTTACAAAAATGAATTTAGTGGGTTCCAAACCTACTTTGGCCCACTGGGGTTTTTATCGGTGAATGTTTATTTTTAAACTTTCCTGAACCAGCATAAATGCCTGGCATTTAGAGTTGGGCAAACAATGAATTTTGATATTTTTTAAGCCCTGTGGGAAAATCATTCAACCCCATGGGGTTTTTCTTCTGGTTGATTTAACTGAATCAGCTTATTATATTGCCGCCAAGGCGCTAAAAATAATTGGCGTATTGGCGGCCATATTTTAACCCTGTCTTTGTATTTGCATGCCAAACTATTTGCCCACCTGTGTGTTTTTGAATTTGTCATTTACATTTCATTTACCGTTAACTGATTTTCCACGACCGTTAACTGGTTTTCCCTTGACAATTTTAAAAAAATGGCGTATATTGCAGGTTTCGATTGATCTACAGCAAAGTTTTTCAAGCTCAAATGACATTTAGCACAAATTCACCAAAAATCATTTACCTATAATAAAACCAGTTATGAAAAAAATTACTATCCTGTTTGTCTTCTTATTTGCTGCAAGTTTTCTTTATTGCCAAAATTCCGACGAAGTAATAATCGGCAATACTTTTTACGATTTGCAATCATGGCGCGCCATGCAAAACCGGGTTTATGAATTTGAAGATGGTACGATTGGGTCGGTGTGGAACCAGGCAGAAAACTGGCCGGCATTTCCCGACAAAGGTATTGGATATTCATACTTTGATGGCGACCAATGGAACGGGCTTCCTTTTCCCGTGACTTCCATTACTTTCGGATGGGCGACATTTCCTTCCTATACTGCTTTTGGCGAAAATGGGGAAGTTTGTATTTCTCAAGGTACAAATGGGTTGATAATAAGTTCAAGGGTAACAAAAGGTGAGGGCAACTGGGACGAATCTTATTTTCCTGGCAACGGCTTAAAACATCCCGTGGTGGTGACTTCCGGCCCAAACCACGACACCATCAATTTATTGTACCTCGTTGCAGATCCATTGTTCCCGGGAACGACGGCGCAAGCCTCCCGTGGGTTTATCCATTATGCACGATCACAGGATGGTGGGCAAAGCTGGGATCTCGACATGGAAATCCCCGGGCTTGGAACCGATGAATATTTGGGTTTTACGATTGGTTCGTACATTTGGGCCGAACCAAAAGCTGGTACAATCGCATTTGTTGCCGGGGATTATTTAACCGACCTCGTTCTTATGAAATCCATGGACGGAGGTGAAACCTGGCAAAAAACCACAGTCTGGGAACATCCTTATCCTATGTTTGAAATCTTTTCCTTTGATTCCGACACATTCTATTGTAACGATGGCGGTATTTCTTTGGCACTTGACTCCGAAGGCCAGGCCAATATTGCTTTTACCCTAAGCGAAGTTTATTCTTCTACGGCACAGGATACAATCTGGTACGACCCCCTTGTTGGGGGCGTGGTTTACTGGAACGAGGGAATGGATGCTTTTTCAGATAATATAAATGCACTTAACCCGTACGGCCATCCCGAATCGGAATTGATCGAGGATTACAACCTGATCGGATGGGTGCAGGATATTGATGGCAATGGACAAATTGAGCTTAATGGGAATTTTGGGATTTACCCCACTCCGGGCTTGTGCACCATGCCACAAATTACATTGAATAATATGAACCAGATTGTAGTGGTGTGGAGTTCGGTGAACGAGAATCCTTCCTTTGATACCGACTATCGGCACACTTGGGCCAGGGCCTCGATAGAGGATAGTGAGGACTGGGGCGATTTTGCCGATTTAAACAATGATTTGGTATTTATTTTTAGCGAAGTTGTTTATCCTTCGTTGATGCAAAGTTCAAATTCCGACATTATAAATTTTGTTTCCCAAATGGATGGTGAGCCCGGTTTGAGCAATCCTGAATTGCCTGTATATCCCGAGAACGATATTGTGTTCTTGTCGGTTTATCTTGGTTGGGACCCGGTAACGGTAACGGCTGGCTTTGAAGCCGATACTACAATTGTACATACTGGTGATACGGTATTCTTTACCAATACTTCCTACGGTTACCCTCCAAACTCAATTACCTATAATTGGTCGTTTGAGGGCGGTACGCCACTTACATCCAACGATATCGACCCGTCAATAGCTTATAATACGGAAGGGGTTTATGATGTAACCTTAACTGCGTCTATTTTAGCGTTTGCAACAAATACGCTTTTGAAAGAAGAGTATATCT
>JAJRTT010000362.1 GCA_024278155.1 Bacteroidota bacterium
AGCAATGATCAATGGGGAATGGGTCAAGCTGCCTGGGTTATCAAAAAACAATCAGGGGAAAGAGTAATCTGTCCAAATCTTATACGGTAACACTTCGACAGGCTCAGTGTGACCTTGCTGTTGTGATTGTTCGGTAACACTTCGACAGGCTCAGTGTGACCTTGCTGTTTATTCAGGTCGTCCTGAGCCTGTCGAAGGATAGAGCCTGTCGAAGGATAGGGCCCTGTCGAAGGAGACCGTTTATGCCAGCCCCGGATTTCTATATGTTGCATGGAGTTCCAAAATAGACAATAAATCCCAAATGTGGAATTTGGTTTGAAATGGAGAATTGGGGTTTCTCATTTCATGCCGGATTAAACTTCCTAATTGAAATGGATTAGATTTAGTTTATGTATTCGGTTTAATCATCAAAACAAATTCTCGAGAAAAGTAATCACCAAAGAAGGCTTGAGGGCAATTGTAAAAGCAATCCCATAAATCGCTCCCCAAAAGTGGGCGCTGTGACCTACATTGTCAGTTCCTTTTTTGGCCATATAGGCCGAATATGCCAGATAGAGTATCCCGAAAATAGGTGCAGGTATCCCAATGGGAATGAAGAAAAGGAAAATCCTCCCCTGGGGATATAAGATGATACTGGAAAACAATATTGCGGAGACTGCGCCGGATGCGCCCACTGCATTATAATAGCTGTCGTTCTTGTGTTTGCCGAAATCCCACAAACTTGAAAAAACAATCCCCCCCACATAAAGTAAGATGTAAAAAAGTGTGGCTTGTTGACCAAAATTGAGGCCGAATAAAGTTTCCACGATTTCCCCGAAGGAATAAAGCACGAACATGTTGATGAACAGGTGCATGTAATCGGCATGGATAATTCCATAGGTAAAGAACCGGTACCATTCTTTATGCTTGTTTATCGCATAGGCATTAAACTTAAACTTGTCGAAAATATCAGGACGGTTGAAAGCTACAAGGGATGCAACAACGCTAACGGCAATAATAAAATAGGTTACGATCATGGTTGGTTTGGCTTAATTCAGGTTTTCCCTTTTTTCTTGATTGGTAAAGTCATCGTTTGTTTTTTCCTTTTCGGGAAGGGCATCATAAATCAATTGATGGATTTTTGTGCGGGTATCCATTTTGATCAATTTGGTGTTTTTTGCCGTTGGGTTTATCCGGTTCGATAAAAAGATATAAATAAGGTTTTCATCCGGGTCAACCCAGGTATAAGTGCCCGTAAACCCCGAATGCCCGAAACTATTGGCCGAGGTGCCGTCACATGAAGGGCTGTGTTCCCGGTCGTCAACATTGGGTTTGTCGAAACCAATCCCCCTCCGGTTATTGTTCAATGGGAATTGCCTTTTCGTGAATTGCCCCACCGTGCTTTCGGCGATATATCGTTTTCCGCCATATTCCCCTTTTTGCAATAACATTTGCATGATGACAGCGAGGTCGCCCGCATTTGTAAATAGCCCGGCATGTCCCGAAACTCCCCCCAGCATTGCAGCTCCCGGGTCGTGTACGTGTCCATGGACCAGTTGGTGCCTGAAATAATTGTCATTTTCCGTTGGGACGATTTCTTTGGGCATGAAATTATTCAAAGGGTTGAATGCTGTTCTTGATAGGCCAAGTTCCTTGTAGAACGTATTGGTCACATAGCGGTCAAAAGGTTGATTGGTCACGTTTTCGATAATCTCTTTCAGGTAATAAAATCCAAGGTCACTGTATTTGTAATCCTTTCGCTTGCGCAATCCCGAAAAGGTAATGGAATCGAACATGGTGTATTTATAATCTTCACGGATGTACAGCTCATTGGCCACTTTTACTGTATAATTTTCTTTAATTTGTTTACAGTAGAAATTGGTGTCCAATTGTTTTTTGTCATTGAGCGTAAACATATAAAAAGGTATCCAGGGTTTCAGCCTTGCCTGATGTGCCATGAGCTCCCGTATGACCATGTGTTCTTTGTTTGTCCCTTTCAGATAAGGTAGGTATGTAACCAATGGCTGGTCAATATCAAGCCTTCCTTCATCACTGAGCTTCATCACCGACAATGTGGTGGCCGCAACTTTTGTAATGGAGGCCAGATCGTATAAATCCGAGTTTTTGACAAAGTTCCCTTTGTGATAAGTATGGTATCCAAAGGATTTATTGTAAATCACTTTTCCATCTTTGGCAATCAATATCTGGCAGCCCGGAATGGCTTTTTTATGGATGTTGTCCAAAACGATAGAATCGATATCTTTTAGTTTTTTGGATGGAATACCAACCTCTTCAGGTGGGGCATATTGAAAACGTTGTATGCTTTTTATTTGTAATCCTGTGCCAAGGGGATAGTCTTTTCCGGCGGAAACCGGCAAGGTTCCTGAACAATCCATCCCGCCCATGACCATTTGTGCCGCGATTTCGTTTGCAATGCGGTTGTCCTGATATGCGCACATTATTGCATCCAGATTTATTTCATCCGGTAAAACGCCCAGGGCATACGGGCTGCCAAAAAGGACAAGGACAACTTTGGTCTTTTTGTCAATTGATTTGAGTACTTCCAAACTGCCGGGATCAATACCGAAATTTTTGTTGGGGAAAATGGATGTGTTGTGTATGCCAACGAGGATAAGGTTGTACGCCGATAATTTCCTTTGCAAAAGCGCTGTTTGTTTTTTTGTGATTGACTTATGGATATTGAAATTGTCAAGTTTATCATAATTCCCCAGCATCTGTTGGAAAGGGTTCACTTCCGGGTCGCCGATGGCGAGGGTGGCAATGTTCAGCGTGTCGAGATTCCTTAGTGGTAGCAGATTGTCAGAATTCCTAACAAGTGTGATGGCCGATTTGTAAATTTTACGGCTTATTAATTCATTGTTTATTGTTTTCAGTGAATCATAAAGGTGACCGGTGTTCACTGGGGAATAATGATCGAGTCCGGCCTTTTGCTTATAGGCCAAGACTTTCCCGCACCTTTCTGTAATGGCTGAATCGGAGATAATCCCATTATTGACGGCTTCCCGGATTTTCTTGATCGCCTGGGGAATATCCCTTGGGAGGAGAAGTATATCGTTGCCGGCCTCAAAGGCTTTCAGTTCCACTTCGCCCGGGCCAAAATATTTGGCCACTCCCTGCATGTCCAGGGCATCGGTAACGACCAAACCTTCAAAACCAAGCTTTGCTTTTAACAAACCGGTGACAATCCGTTCCGACAAAGTGGAAGCAAGCTGTGGTGTACTGTCCAGTTCAGGGATATATAAATGGGCTATCATCACGGCATCAAGGCCAGCTTTTACCAATCGCTTGAAAGGATAAAGTTCCAGTGAGTCAAGGCGTTTGAAACTATGTGGGACAATGGGAAGGGTTTTGTGCGAATCCGCATCCGTATCACCATGGCCCGGAAAGTGCTTGGCAGTGGCGATTATGCCATTGTCCTGCTGGCCTTTCATATATGCAATCCCATTGCGGGCAACGCTTTCCCTGTTTTCGCCAAAAGAACGGCTGTTTATTACCGGGTTTTTTGGGTTGTTGTTGATGTCAACGACCGGGGCAAAGTTGATATGCACTCCAATGAGTTTGAGCTGGCGGGCAATTCCCGAGGACATTTCATAAACAAGGCTGTCGTTGTCCATTGCCCCAAGCGTCATTTGATAGGGGAAAGAGAAACAACTATCCAGCCGCATCCCCAACCCCCATTCGGCATCAATGGCGATAAACAAAGGGGTCTTTGCATTTTCCTGATAACGGTTGGTTAATTTTGCCTGTCGGACGGGACCTCCCTGAAAAAAGCATAAGCCTCCAATATTGTATTTCGTAACAAGTTCTTCAATTTCTGAGTAATGTTCATTGTCTTTATTGGAATAGGCCCTCACCATCAACAGTTGGGCAATTTTTTCGTCAAGGCTCAAAGTGGCCAAAACCGAATCGGCCCAGGAAACCTGGATTCGCGAAAATTGGGTTGTGTCCTGCGCCCTTGCATTTGTTGGCGAAAAGGTGAAGAAAAATAAAAGGGGGACTATGTTAATGATGAACTTGAATTTCATTTTATGTTTTTGTCAATTTTGTCTTTCCCAAAAAAAATCCGATAATTTATGCGGTTTGAGTTCCTGCAAATGGCCTTTTAAATTGCTCTAAAAGTACATTTAACAGGGTTTAAAGTGTTTTGAACAATTTATTTTTCCTAACATGCATTTGTTTATATTATCTTTGATTCATGTTCTTGACTTCAAGGAATTAAAATACCTTTGGGTTTTAATTTGAATTAATTGCATAATAGTTTGAATAAGTGAACGTTTATGCACCAAAATAGTTTCATGGGCAATTATTAATACTGACCGAATTTTGAAAAAGACAATCCTGCTAATATCTGTTATCCTGTTTTCGTCCATTGCGATTTCGCAAATTGCCAAAGAGGAAAAGAAACCTCCCCCAACTACCCGGATACTTTTTGTAATGGATGCTTCGCAAAGTATGTACGGGCGATGGCAAAGCGATATGAAAATAACGATTGCCAGGAAATTGTTGTCAAGTTTGTTGGACAGCCTGATGTCAGTTGACAACCTTGAGCTTGCCTTGCGGGTTTATGGGAGTCAATATGGTTTTCCGCCACAGGTTTGCAACGACACAAAATTGATTGTCCCATTTAGTAAGGGGAACATTCCAACGATTAAAACAAAACTCCGGTCAATTACACCAAAAGGGACAACACCCATTGCTTATGCGCTTGAGCAATCGGGATATGATTTCCCTGAATGTGACAATTGCCGTAACATCGTTATACTCATCACCGATGGCCTGGAAGAATGTGATGGCGACCCATGTGCCGTATCACGTGCCCTTCAAAAAAAAGGAGTGGTGTTAAAGCCTTTCGTAATCGGGATCGGCCGTAACTTTTCCGAAGCCTTTGATTGTGTAGGGACCTATTTTGATGCTTCCAGCGAAGAGGAATTCAGCAAGGCCTTGGATGTGGTTATCTCCCAGGCCCTAAACTCCACAACTGCCCAGGTCAACCTTTTGGACGAATACGGGAAACCTACGGAAACAAATATCTCCATGACTTTTTATGATAATTTTTCGGGCTTGATCAAATATAATTTCGTACACACATTGAACAATAAAGGCATCCCCGATACGCTAACCATCGATCCCCTTCTCGCATACGATATCGTGGTCCATACCATCCCTTCCGTCCGTCTTGACAGTGTGACCCTTACGCCCGGGAAACATACCATCATTGCTTTGGAAACACCTCAGGGCATCCTGGATTTAAAACTGACTTCACGGGACAAAACCGTCCGTGACCTGAAGTGCATTGTACGCAAAAACGGAAGCATGAATACCCTGAACCTGCAACATTTTGGTTCGACGGAAAAGTACCTTACGGGATTGTATGATTTGGAAATCCTGACCACCCCCCGGATTTACCTGGAGGATGTCGAGGTAAAACAAAGCCATACCACCACCATCGAAATCCCCATGCCGGGAATAGCTGTTATCGACAAAAAAGCCAGTGGTTTTGGTGGCGTTTATCTTCAGGATGAAGACGAATTGGAGCTGGTTTATAATTTCAGGGACAGCATGAACCAGCGCGAAACAATCGTCCTTCAGCCGGGCACATACCGAGCTATCTTTCGGTCAAAATACACCAAACGCTCTTTTTTCACGATCGAAAGGACATTTGTGGTGAAGTCGGGGGTTTCGGTAAATGTGAAGTTATATTAACAGAAGGTTGAAACAGCAACCAGCAATCAACTACTACTCAACCACCGTCATTTCATCCACCAAATGGCCGGCACCGGCAAATTTATCGATGATAAAAAGGCAATACCGTATGTCGAGGGAGATGTTACGGCATTGGCTTGCATCGTAAACAATATCGCTCATTGTCCCTTCCCAGCAGCGGTCGAAGTTGATCCCGATAAGGTAACCATCTGCATCCAAAACAGGGCTTCCGCTGTTTCCGCCCGTAGTGTGGTTGGTGGCAATAAAACAGGTGTGCAGGCTTCCATCAGCATCACCGTAGCGGCCATAGTCTTTGTTGTTGTACAGCTCTTTCAGTTTATCTTCCACCACATAATCGTAAATGTCCGGGTTTTCTTTTTCCATGATCCCCGAAAGGGTGGTGAAGTAGTTGAAATTGATGGCATCATCGGGATTGTACCCATCCACATTGCCGTAAGCAACCCGAAGCGAAAAATTGGCATCGGGATAAAACAATTTATTGGCCTGCATCTCTATCTGGCCCTTCATGTAGATCCGCATCAGGCTGTCGATACTTTTGGAGTAAGCATCTTCGGCCACAAGTAAATTATTGTAATAATACATCGTTAAATCGTTGGCAATATCAAAAGCAGGGTCTTTGAGTATTTTTTTGTATTTCGATTTTTTATAGGAATCGAGGAAAGCGTTCGTTTTTTCCTTTGAGGCAAATATGGATTTGTCGAAAACAGCATTTGTAAGGGCTTGGTAATCCCCCTTGTATTTGTCATGTATTTCAACAATCACAGGGGGAAGTTCGTTTTTGTCCATGCTATTGTAATAGGCCGACATCAGCGAAGCAAATACCTTTTTGTCAATATCCACATTGTAATCTTTAAAGTAAGATTCGGCGGAGTGTTTTAGTTTGCCCACCAGTTCATTTATTTCTTCATCCGATGATTCCTTGTCCTTGCACAGTCGGATAAGTTTGCCATATGAGCGTGCATACCGGACAATTTCAGCGCCCATTCCCGCTTCGGCGAGATAAGCTATTTTGGTTTCAAGGGGATTTAGATTTCCATAAGCATCCTCAAATGCGGGCAAAAGGCCCCCAAATTCTTCTTTTAACGTATTGTCGGAATTGGCCCAGTCGGCAAAAGCGGATTCCAATTGTTGTTTTTGCTCAATGGCCTTAAGCCTTTTGATACCACGGTTTTCGCCGATCCATTTTTTCCATCCGTTTGAAATCCCGGCATGTTTGGCCGCATATTGGATCCGTGTTTCGGGGTCGTTTTCCATGGCGTCCAGGAAAATCTTTATGCGGATATCGCGCATGGCAATACGCACGGGGTTCACGGCATTCAATTTCATATCAACGGCATAGGATGGGATGTATTCTTCCGTTGTTCCCGGATACCCGAAAATAAAGGTGAAATCACCTTCTTTAGCCCCTTTGGTGGAGACACTCAAATGTTTTTTCGGAACATAAGGTACATTGTCTTCTGAATATTCAGCGGGGTTGTTTTCTTTATCCGCATAAACCCTGAAAACAGAAAAATCACCTGTATGGCGCGGCCACATCCAGTTATCTGTATCGCCACCAAATTTACCAATGTTTGAAGGGGGCGCACCAACAAGGCGGACATCCTTGAAAACTTCATTTACAAAAAGGAAATA
>JAJRTT010000363.1 GCA_024278155.1 Bacteroidota bacterium
AAAACAAACCGCATCAAGTGTGGTATTGGTTCCCGGAACCGTCATAAAGCGGTTATATGCCCCATTGCCATCGTCCACGCCACAAGCAGCAGGAACAATTTCCTGGGTGCCCCAGGCATTTCCATTTAAGAATTTGTATTCATGGTATTCGCCAATCCCGACCGATAATGTTACTGCATAAATATTATTGCCCATATCGGTCAAAAGGGTGGCGGCAGGATCCCATCCCTGGAACGATCCCGCAATATGGATTCCGTCAGGGGACACTGTTTCATTGGTCATGTCAACCTGGAAAGTGATATCCACCTGAGGGACAACACAGGGTGTACAACTACCAAAACATACCGCCAATAAAGTAGTATCGACACCAGGAACGGTAATTGCCCGGTTCCCGTTTCCCGGGCCGCATGGTCCAAGAACCGATTCATCCTGTCCCCAGGCATCGCCATTGATGAACTTGTATTCGATTGTTTCCCCTGTATTGATTGCAACTGTCGTTTCCCAAACACTCCCAATTGTAGGGGCGGTCAATAGAGTGGTTGAAGGGTTCCAGCCCTGAAACGAACCTGCAACGTGCACGCCGTTTGGCGAAACTGTTTCGTTTTGCATATCAACCCTAAAGGTGACATTTACTGCTTGGGAATTTGCAGAAGATGCTGCAATCATAAAACCAACGAGCATTAAGAGCGTAAACTTTTTCATAAATAGTGTGTTTTTGTTTTGCGACTTGAAATTAAGAATCCACAAAGATAGATATTTTTAAATTACGTAGCTTTGTGCCATTATTTCTAATATTTGAATTTATGAAAATTACATTTGTTACTGCCTTGCTGTTTGTCATCACCGTTACTTCCAATGCTCAAAATTTTACTGCCGATCCAAAATCCTGGAACCCGGATGAATTCCTTGGGTTTGATGAAGTAGGTGATTGCTTATGCAAAATAGGTGATATTTCATCCGTTTTTGGCCGTGTTGAAGATGGGAAATTATTATTGAGGTTTACGTTTGACGATATGGTATCGAGGAATGATAACGTCATGGTGGCCGATAACTTCCTTGGAAGGGATATTTCTTTGGTCTTGAAGATTGACAATCGTTTGGCTGAAAAGGAACTTCAATCCATTGTCCAAATCAGTTCGCTCCAATCAAATTCAGGCAAACCTGGCTTTCTCCGGACACCGGAAAGCAATATGCTTGAAGTTTTCCTGGACGTACCGGTCAATAAAACCGAAATGGGTGACTTGGTTTTTAACGTCCGGGTAATTGTTGATGGGGAAGTTGTGGATGAAATGCAATTTGAAGGAAAAGCCACGCTGAGTAGCGGAAATTGTGCGTTTGTGCAACATGGCAACCAAGGCTTGACCTATACCGATGTGTTTTATGGAAACCCAAACGGGATAAGCGGGATAGATGGCAGTGGTTACGATGAGGTGATGCAGGCGCACGAAGCCACAAGTGTCCCTGGGAATTTCCATATGTCGGGGACTTTGATGCCCGCTGCCGAATGGCACAACCCTGAATTCAATGATTGGCTTGAAACAATGGCCGCAAATGGGTTGGCCAGCATGATGACTTCCGCCCTTGGGCAAAATATCATGCCCTTTGCTTATAACGAAATGAACGATTGGTCGGTTTATACAGAGTCACAAATGGTGCAATTCCGTTACAATTACACAGCTCGTATTGCCTGGGTTCCCGAAAGGGTTTGGTTGGGCCAGGGCTATTATCCCGATGACGGGGTCATTGACTGGCTGGGCGATAACTGGGAACAACACGGTATTTGGGGTGTAGTGTTGGATGATAGCCCACATTTGAACGGGTACGACAACACCAAAATCCACTGGATGAACAATGGTTCCGGGGTAAACCTGCGGGTAATCCCCATTAACAACTCATTTGTGGGAAACGTAATGTACGATGCAAATGCGGCCAAAAACCAGATTGCGGGCACTGGCCAGTACGGGATTGTGGTTTATGGTACCGACTGGGAAGTGTCGGCGGAAATGAACGAACACGATGGAAGCGGTTTCCTGGACAATTATGAAAATATCCTCTGGTATTGCCACGATAATTACCCGGCCATAAATGTCTGGAAGTTGGAGGATGCCATCCAAAACCCTGATTTCAACGGTTCTACCGCAAGTTTGACCAAGGGGACTTATAATCTCCTTGGAGGGACTGACGGTTACGGAGGGAGCAACAACAGTTGGTACACCAATTGGGCGGCAACCCCTTCGCACTCCGATTTCCATGATCCAAAATGGAACTATGGTTCGGCCTGGACGGATGCCGCAGGTTTCCTGATGGGCGTGACCGATAACAACCTTGCCCAACTGGGTTGGTACACTTTGATGATTAACCTGCACGAAACGGGCTGGCATACCAGCGGCGAAGTGGCCGACTGGGAACACCGTTATTCCTCACATATCAAAAATGCGAATGTTTATACGGAAGCTTCCCGTTGGGCGGATGGTCAGTATATAGTGAACACAGCCTGTTATTTCGACGATATCGATCACGATGGTGCCGATGAACTGGTGATGCACAACGAAAAGGTCTTTATGGTTTTTGAGGGGATAGGAGGGAAGGCAAATTGGGTATTTTATAAAAATGGTCTGGGGCAGGCTTATTCGGTGGTTAGTTCCGATATGGCCTATTGGTCAGAAACGGATGGCGATTACAATGAAACTTCATCGCTCAACCATTTTGCTGCCCTTTCGGATGTGTGGCCCGATCAGCAAAGTGCGATTTACAATATTACCATCGATCAATCCTTTGGCGATACGGTACAGGCAACGCTTGACCAATGGGGCGTACAGAAAGTCTTTACATTATATACAGGCAAAGATTACCTTGATGTCGTTTATAATTTCTTTGACCGAACAGGTTATGTGAAGTCTGGTTGGTCGCCTGATTTACTGGATATTTTATGGAGCGGGAAAGGCCATCTTCAAAGGCTTTGGGGAGGATATGGCTCTTATTGCGGCTACCGGAATTCGGCCAATGGAGCTTCGGTTGCGCTGGTACTCGGAAACGGTGGCGCACAGCACAATGGCGAATTTGAAGGGACTTTGGTGAAAGGTGATGAAATCTCAGGTTATAGCCAATTCAAAATGCGGATGTATGCCGGATATACTTCGGAACCCACCGGAACGAGTGTTTCGGAACTGGAAACACTGGTTTCAGAAAACCTTGACATATTCCCGCCCAAATTATATAGCCCGGCCGTTTTGGTAAATAATAGTACGGTTCTGTTGAACTTCAGTGAAGCATTGACCGAAAGCGAAGCCGGGGATATTTCCAATTATTCCCTCTTGAATTTTACGGGCACATACACACTTGTAAGCGCCGTTAGGCAAAGTGATTGGTCAAAAGTGGAATTAAGTATCTCAGGGACATTTACTCCGGGAGATTTTGGACAAATCCAGGCAAACAACATCACGGATTTGAATGGAAACGCTATTGGTGGGCAAAATACGGCCGACCTGACCATTCCTGCCGGGATAACGCCCCACACGGTTTTTATTGATGGCGTAAACGACTTTTTGAACGAAAGTGAATTGATAGAAGCACAAGCCCATGATTTGTACATCACATGGGACGACAATAATTTGTACATCGGGTTTTATTCCATGGATTTGAATGCGGATGGTGATTTATTTGTCAATATCGACACCGATCAAACTTCGGGAAGCGGGGCTGCGACAGGTTCCTGGGGACGGGTGGATTTTGCCGGCGATTACCTGCCCGAATATCAGGTTGCAATCGAAGGGGGGGGTGGTTCCATGCAACTCAACAATTGGGACGGAAGTGGGTGGAACTATCCGGGCAATGGTGTAATCGGAAATTCTTATGAAGGGTGGTCGGGCAATGGCCTCACCGAAATTTCAATCCCCTGGGCCAATTTGGGAAATCCATCGGGAATAGCTGTTTCGGTGCATATTTCCGAAGAAGATAGTCAGGTTGTCCCTGAGATTTATCCGGGATTGAACACAGCAGCATCTAATCCGACCATATCTTATTTTTATGGATTTTTCCAAGCATATATTTCCGGGGATATGCCACTTTCGGGAATGGAGCCCAATGCGGTTTACGTGGTTCCCAACACACCGGCAACAATTACTAATTATTTTCCGCTGAATCTTTCCTTATCTATACTGATAGATACACAGCAAAGTTTTTCTGTTACGGCAAACGATAACGAAAATGATGAAATTTATTATATCTGGAAAATGGATGGTGCAACAGTTGGAAGCTTGTCAACTTATTTATATGAACCGGTTTTGGCAGATGTCGGGAACCATACTCTGATGGCGATT
>JAJRTT010000364.1 GCA_024278155.1 Bacteroidota bacterium
GTTTTCGGGCAGCAAGTGGCGGAACTGCCCTTGGCACCGGAAAAAACAATTTGGCGCACCAATGGCATAAACAGCGGCATTTATTTTTACAGGGTGGAAATTGAAAATAAGTGTTATAGCGGTAAAATCGTAATTCAAAAATAAAAAGTACGCTGTCATTTCGACTCCGGGGGCGGGCCACAGCGCAGGAAGGAGAAATCCCCTTGCGTTTACGGGCCCTGCCGGCAAGCACCAAGGAAAAGGCGATGGCCATAATAGCAAGGGGATTCCTCCCTACGGTTGGAATGACAACGGGGGCGGCATGACAGTGGTTGTGGTTGATGTTTACGGGCAGCAGGTGGCGGAATTGAAGGGCAATGGCACAAGAACGGTTTGGAATACCAACGATATGGAAGCAGGGGTTTATTTTTACAGGGTGGGAGTTGACAGGGAAGTATTAAATGGAAAGGTTGTAGTACAAAAATAATTTCTTCTTAAAAAGCATTTATAAAAAAGTAATATCCCATAACAAGGGAAATTACCAGTTTCAAAAGCGTCCCGGTGAGGAAACCAATAAAGGAGCCCAGACCTGATTTAAAAGCCGTATTACTATCTTTTCCTGCTATCATCTCTCCCACAAACGCTCCGGCAAAAGGGCCAGCGATCAATCCAATGGGCGAGAAGAATACCCCAAGAAGCAATCCCAGGGCAGCGCCCCAAATCCCGTATTTGGAACCGCCCAGTTTTTTCGTCCCCCACAACGGCACGATATAATCAAGAATGGTGACCCCGGCCGTAATCAGTGCCCAGAGAGCAATGAACTTTGCGGTAAAAGCAGGGTCGCTCTTGAACTGCAACATCAGCAGCGAGGCCCAGGCCAGGATTTGGCCGGGCAAAACGGGCAATACACAACCCACTATCCCCACAAGCAACAATATAATCCCGATTATAACAAATAATATATCCATTCCCATTAGTATTCTGTTTTATCGTCCAATTCAACCCAGCTCTTAAAGACAATTTTGGCTTTTTCGCTCAAAAGTTGTTCAGTAGGTATTTTCCGTTCGTTTTTTGGGAGCGATATCTCCGCATAGATTTCCGAATCATCAAAACCTGCCGCTGCAGCATCATCCTTGGTAGCAGCATAATAGAGCTTTGCGGGCCGGGCCCAGTAAATTGCACCAAGGCACATCGGACAAGGTTCACAGCTTGAATAAATCTCACAGTCCGCAAGCTGGAAATCCTTAAGATTGGCACAGGCATTACGTATGGCATTTACCTCGGCATGTGCGGTTGGGTCGTTGTGGGTGGTCACGGTATTTACGCCTCTCCCTATTACCTTGCCATCCTTCACGACCACAGCCCCAAACGGGCCGCCGTTCTTCTTGTTCATGTTTTCCATGGCGAGGTCAATGGCCTCTCGCATGAATTTGTTTTTGTTGTTCATTTTCCGTTGTTTTTCTCGTAGGTTGCCGGTACTTTCCGTTTTGTCATGCGTGCCTGTCGGAAGACAGGGTTTTCGGCTTTGCCATCGAAAACCATGGCCAAAACCATTTTTTGTTTTTGTTAAGCCCCGGCCTGAAGGCCGTGGCAACAGACTTGATGCTTTAATATAGTTTTAATATCCTTGCAAATTTACCATTTTCCTTTTAGCGTTGAAAATTTTAATGCCCCTTTTAACAATTCAAGGAATTCCGTTCGCGGGATGTTTTCCGCTCCAAGGCTTTTGAGGTGGTCGGTCTCTTGCTGGACATCAATAAAACGGAATCCCCATTCATTCATCCTTGCAACAAGGGAATAGAGGGCGATTTTGGAGGCATCCCGTTCGAGATGGAACATGGATTCACCAAAAAATGCCTTCCCGAGGGAAATCCCGTAAAGCCCTCCCACAAGCCTGTCATCTATATAGGTTTCCACAGAATGGGCAACACCTGTATCATGAAGTTTGATGTATGCCTCCTGCATTTCCTTTGTGATCCAGGTTCCATCACCTTCTTTTCTCCGGGCGATCGCACACTTGTTTATGACCGATTTGCAATCCCTGTCAAAGCAAACCTTGAAACCTTTGTTCCTGATGTTTTGTTTTAAACTTTTTGAGAGCTTGAAATTCCCGGGAAACAAAACCATCCGTGGATCGGGCGACCACCACAATATGGGTTCACCTTCTGAATACCAAGGGAAAATCCCGTTGGCATACGCCTGGATAAGCCGTTCCTGGCTTAAATCCCCTCCAACTGCCAACAAACCATCACCTTCTGCCAGGTTGGGATCTGGGAAAACAACTTTATCTATCAGGGAAAATATGGGCATATCACTGAGTTAGGCTCTTATTTTGAAACTTTTGTTTGCATTCTATTCCGGCGTTTAATGTCAAGTAGGCAGTTTGCAATATGCAAATTCGCAAACTGCCTACTTTGTTTCTTCCATTTCGTATTTATTATTTAAAAATTTGGTATTTGTTTGAAATTTATAATTTGTTCTTTGTCTTTTCTGATTTATTCAGGTTAGGGTATTTGTGAAATCATCCCCCTCAACACTGATTCCCTCGGGATGTCCTTTGCGGCTGTATGTTATCGTGAGTTTCGATTCGGGGAAATTTTCGAGCATTTCTTCCTCTTCTTCATATTCCCAATCGTATTTCTTCTTTTTTGGCCCTTGTTTCCGGTAGTAAAAGGCGAGGATCGTTCCGATGGCCAATCCCCAGAAATGTGATTCAGTGGATACGTTTTTTTCGGGGAAATATTCCGGGAAGATCCCCCAAATCAATCCCCCATATAAAAATGCAACAAAAAGGGTAATGGCCATCAGCCTGACATCTTTGCGGAAAATACCGCTGAAGAACAGAAAAAAGGCAAGGCCGTAAACAACACCGGAAGCCCCGATGTGGTAAGCTTCGAAAGCCCCGAGCCAGACACAAAAACCGGTAAGGAGATAGATCAGGACAAAAACCTTTAAAGCGATTTCCCTATAAAAAAACATGAGTGTTGATCCCAAAACAAAAAAAGGAACGGAGTTGGCGAACAGGTGGTTGATGTCCCCGTGAATCAATGGTGCGGTCAATATCCCGATAAGGCCGGAAAAACGTAAAGGGTAAACCCCGAGAAAGCTGAGTGAATAGTTTGTGGCGATTTCCCCCAGTTTGATTGCCCATAAAATAGCAATAAACAAAAGGGGCAGACGCATACTTTGGAGGAGTTTTCGTTTTTCTTTGTCCATTGGCTTGCTGCTTGTCAAATCTTGTTCCAAAGCGAAATTAAGGAATATTTGTCAGGATGAGGGGAATTAAGGTATAAATTCACAAATCCCGTAACCTTTAACGCATAACCTTAAACCCATAACTCGTAACCCTAAAAATATGTTGAATCCATTTTGTTTATTATTCGGTATGTCCCAATAGTTTTCAAATATTAAGTAACTTTGCAGAAAAATAAAGATCATGCAAAAATTAAACTTTTCCCTCTTGTTGCTGCTTTTCCCGGTGGCCCTTTTTTCACAAATAAGTATTAACGACAATGATATGCCTTCCGCAGGTGATACAATCAGGACAAGCAATTCTTTTGATGTCGGTTTGTTGGATTATGTTTCCACCGGAACCGGTTACACATGGGATTTTTCAGGGCTTATTCCATTAAATCAACAGGTTGACACGTTTATGAGTATTTCCGAAACACCTTTGGTTTATCAGGCGGTGTTCTTCTTTTCGTCCAATCTTGCCCAGCCCTTGCAAAATTTTGAATCCGTACCGGGGTTTGAAGTTTCAGAGGCTTTTGGGTTTTATAAAAACTCCAGCTCCTCTTTTAAAATGACGGGAAATGCCGCTTCCCTGAACGGGATACCCATCCCCAATAAATTTGATGAGGATGACATTATCTTCAAATTCCCCATGAACTATGGAAATGTGGACTCTTCGTTGTCCTCTTATGGAATGGACGTGCCCGGCCTGGGCTATATGGGCGGCTGGAAAAAGCGGGTGAACCATGTTGATGGCTGGGGAACGCTTACCACTCCTTACGGAAGTTTTCAAACGCTGAGATTGAGATCGGACATTGTACAATATGACAGTGTTTATATTGATTCCCTTGGATTTGGTTTGCCTTTTTACAGGAATTATGTTGAGTACAAATGGCTTGGTGATAATTTCGGAATCCCGTTGTGCACGGTCACCGATAATGGCATTTCCCCGTCAATTTCATATATCGATTCTGTTAGGTCTTTGTTTGTTGGTATTCAACCGGAACTCAAAATCGAAAATGCTATAAATATTTATCCAAACCCCGCAAATAATAATTCGTTTTCTGTTGAAATTCGATTGGAAGAAACTTCTCATATTAGGATAACAATACGCAATTCCAAAAGTGAAATCATCCAAAAACTCCTTGATGAAAATGTCAGGCAAGGAGAATTTGTAAGGAAATTTAATTTGAAGGGAGAAGGTCTGAGCAAAGGCCTTTATTTTATCATTGTGGAAATTGATGATAAGGTTTATGCTGAGAAATTGATTTTGCAATAAGATACACTAACCGCTAAACTGTTTGTTTAATAAATATTTAATTCATCATGTTAAAATCAGGGCTAATTTTCGCATTATCGGGATTGTTCTTTTTGATGTCGTATTCTCAAAAAGAAGATTCTGAGCTCAATGAGCTATTTGAGGAAAGGGGAGAGGTCTATTTTCGATTTGAATCTCCGTTGGATATCTCACCTGAAGTTATGACCCGGATAGTCTCAATCGACCGGAAAGCCATTAATGATGGCTATCTGTATGCTTATGCCAATCAAAAGGAATTTATGCGATTCCTCAATTTGGA
>JAJRTT010000365.1 GCA_024278155.1 Bacteroidota bacterium
AAGGGATTGGTCCCCTATAATCCTAAAATCCAGGTAAAGCCTGCCCAATACCATGGCAGCCAGTTAAATGTCAAGGGCGTTACAACTTTAAACTCCCCCGACGTCCCTGTTACAAATCAAACAGATGTTACCGAAAGTGAAAACTCTATTTTTGTCGATCCCAATGACTTTAACTATGTCCTTAACTCCAACAATTCCACTTCATGGAGCGGGGGTTCTGTTGGAACATTGTACGGGACCAGCTACTTGCAATCTGCAGATGGGGGTTTAACCTTTGGAGGCAGTGTCCAAGGTGCAGGGGGGGCAAACAGTGGTGACCCTGCCGCTGCAATCAACCTAAGCAGTCGTCAGTTTATCGGCTATATTTCCTCAAGTGGGGGAATGGGGGTTTCCTATTCCGATGACGGCACCAACTGGACAGCAAAAACTGTTTATGGCGCAGGCAGTCAGGACAAAAACCATTTATGGGTCGACAACAGCCCAACGAGCCCATATAAAGGAAACCTTTATAATGTTTGGACAGACTTTGGCAGTACAAATACAAACGAGATTGTTTTTTCCCGTTCAACAGATAATGGGAATACCTGGTCATCTGTAATAAATATCAGTTCAGCCGTGGCAGCAGGAAACCACAACCAGGGATGTAATGTTCAAACAGGGCCAAATGGCGAAGTGTACATAACCTGGTCTATTTATGATAGCTGGCCTTCGGATGAAACTGCAATTGGTTTTGCGAAATCAACAGATGGTGGGGCTACTTTTGCACCGGCCACAAGGATAATCAGCAACATCAAAGGCATCAGGAATTCTGAGGTATCAAAAAACCACAGGGTAAATTCATTCCCTTCCATGGCGGTTGATATTAGTGGTGGAGGAAACAATGGGAATATCTATATTGTTTGGACCAATATTGGAACACCAGGAACAAACACCGGTACGAACAGAAGTGTCTATTTGATCCGCTCGACAAATGGCGGGACATCATGGGCAAGCCCGGTCAGGGTAAACCAAGGGCCCTTTACGGATGGCAAAGAAGCATATTTCCCCTGGATTACCTGTGACGGTGAAACCGGGACAATCGCAACTGTTTTTTATGATGACAGAAATACGACAAGTGCCTCTTGTGAAACTTTTTCAGCTTACTCACTTGACGCTGGCAATACTTGGACCGATTTTGTGGTAAGCGATGTTTCTTTTACCCCTTCAGCAATCCCCGGTCTCGCTGGTGGCTATATGGGCGATTACCTGGCAATCACATCAAAAGGCGGAAAAATTTATCCTTGCTGGACAGATAACAGGGGCGGGCTTTACATGACCTACGTCTCACCTTATGAATTAGGGCTGAACGCCCAGTTTTCTGCCGATGCAACCGAAGTTTGCAATGCTACGGCAATTACTTTCACCGATAATTCAAGTGGTTCACCTACTTCATGGATATGGAGTTTTCCGGGAGGATCACCATCCTCTTACAATGGGCAAAACCCACCGGCAATTACCTATGCAGCAACCGGGACATATACCGTTTCCCTTACCGTGGGGGATGGAACGGGTACCGATACGGAAATAAAAACCGATTATATTTCCGTAAAAAATGTCATTGCCGACTTTTCGGGAACGCCCACAACGGTTGTTGTTGGCAATACGGTAGCTTTTACGGATAACTCCAGTTGCGGCCCAACTTCCTGGACTTGGTCTTTTCCCGGCGGAACACCATCAACCTATTCTGGGCAAAACCCACCCGCGATACAGTATGACACCGAAGGCACATACAGCGTTACGCTGGCTGTGTCGAACACTTCCGGCTCCGATTCAAAAACACTTGTGGATTACATTACCGTTATCCCGCCCGAGTTCAACATGACCAACGGTTCAGTCACGACCTGTATGGGGAATTTCTACGATTCGGGGGGACCCGGTGGCAATTACCAAAACAACGAAAATTTCACGATGACCTTCTACCCGTCCACGGCAGGGTCGTTCACAAGGTTCACGTTCAACGAATTTGATATTGAATCGGGATGGGACTACCTTTATATTTACGATGGGGAAAACACGTCCGCACCGTTGATCGGCACTTATTCGGGGACCACGTCACCGGGCACGGTCACGGCCTCCAATTCGTCGGGCGCAATTACTTTCAATTTCACTTCAGACGGGAGCGTTACTTATCCTGGCTGGTCGGCCGGCATAAGCTGCTTTTCCCCCACAGATCCACCCATTGCAGATTTTTCCGCATCAAATACAAGTCCTGTAATTAATACAGATGTCACCTTTACCGACCTTTCAGCAAATATCCCCAATTCCTGGAGTTGGAGCTTTAGCCCTTCAAGTGTGGTTTATGTTAATGGGACGAGTGCAACATCCCAAAACCCGCAAGTGCAGTTCACCGCTACGGGCCTGTATTCGGTCACTTTGGTTGCCACCAATGCCTTTGGTAGCGATACGGATATTAAAACGGATTATATAAATGTGACCAATGTCTCCTATTGTGTCCCTACATACACAACGGGAACCAGTGAGGGCGATTATATATCCCTCGTCCAGCTTGGAGCCATTAATAATTCGACCGGGGCTTTGCCTTCTCCGTTTTACGAGTTTTACAGTTCGCTATCGACTGATCTTGACCCCGGAACCTTATATACAATTACCTTAAGCGCTGGAACATATGCAAGCAGCAACAATATTACTGTTTGGATCGATTATGACCAGAACGGTATTTTTGAGGTTGCCGAAAAACTTGGGAACGTAACCTTGGGGGCGATGCCCGAAACAGGGACAATTGATTTTACGGTACCGGCCAATACAATGTACGGTAACACCCGTATGAGGGTGAGGGAAGTGTGGAACACTACCGATATTGACCCTTGTAACAGTTATTCGTATGGAGAAACCGAAGATTACCCTATCAACATCACGGGTGGTATCGAATTGGACTTGACCGTCTTCCTCGAAGGGCCTTTTAACGGAACGGACATGAACACCGATTTGTACGATGCCGGCAGCATCCCCGTTACCCAACCTTACAACCCTGCTTTGCCTTATTACAACAACAATACACCGACCTGGCTGT
>JAJRTT010000366.1 GCA_024278155.1 Bacteroidota bacterium
CAAGCCACGGTACTGAGCACGATGGCCATAAGCGATGAAGCTTATGAAGGTGTTTTGGTGAAGGTGGTAAATGCCATATGCAGCAACGATAACGCAGGTTATGGCGAATGGGAACTTGACGATGGCAGCGGGTTTTGCCGGGTGGATGATTTGGGAATGGTTTATTCGCCTGTATTGGGTTTGAGCTATACTGTTACCGGTCCGCTTTATTATTCATTTGACTATTATAAAATCGAGCCCCGGAATGAAAGCGACATTGTTATCATGGAATCCCTTTATTTTACAAGTGAGCCGGAACAAATCGATCCAGCGAAAACTTCCGTTACGGTCAAGTGGGAAACCAATGTGGAAGCCACGACCGAATTGTTCTGGGGAATCACACCCGAGTTGGAAGGAGGGCATATAGATACTCCAGGAAACACGATGGGGCATGAAATAGAACTAACAGGATTGGAAGCTTCCGGTATTTATTACCTAAGGGCATTTTCGGTCATGGGCCCTGACACAACCCCAAATTTCACAAAGCCCTACGCCACGGTTTCCAATTCATCGGGCGAAGTGAGACTTTATTTCAATCACAAGGTCGACCATTCAGTCGCAAACGAGGAAATGGCAGTTTGGACACCAAATATCACCGACACGGTAATCCATTATCTCAGCTTGGCACAGCAGACACTCGACATTACCATGTACGAACAGGAATCGGACGAGATTGTGTCGGCCATCAATGCCGCTTATGGAAATGGCGTGCAGGTAAGGTACATTACAGACGATATTGGCAATAACCCGGCACTCGAAAACCTGAACGAAAACATCCCGGTACTTTACGGGAACACGGACGCTATTATGCACAATAAATTTATAATCATTGATGCCGGATCGGAAACAGGTGCATGGCTGATAACGGGATCCCTGAACCATACCGTGAACAACCTGGGCTGGGATTACAACAATATGATCTGCATACAGGACAAAAGCATGGCCCTGGGGTTCGAGCTTGAATTTGAAGAGATGTGGGGAAGCGATGGCCCGATGTACGATGAAGCCAATGCAAAGTTCGGTGCCGCAAAAACCGATAATACCCCGCACAAATTCCTTATTGGTGATATTCCGATGGAAGCCTACTTCTCCCCTTCCGACAAAACCACTTCAAAAATCGAATCCGCAATTTTGCAGGCGGAAACCACCCTTGAATTTGGGGTGATGGTTTTTACGGAAAACTCCCTCGGAAACGCCGTTGTAGGTGCACAACAATCAGGTCTGGAAATCAGTGGCATCATCGACTATACGGGTTACAGCGGAAGCGAGTATCAATATCTGAGGGATAATGGCGTGAATGTAAGGGAATATGTCAACCCCGATGGGAGCGAGTGGCCCGATGGCCCGGTTTTCCACCACAAATATGCGATTATGGATTTTCAGGAAGGGGCCATAAAACCTGTTTTGATTACCGGATCGCACAATTGGTCAGCTTCTGCTGAATCAATCAATGACGAGAATACCTTATTTATATATGGTGCCAATCTTGCAAACCAGTTCCACCAGGAGTTTTCACAACGATTTAAGGATTTATTAACTCCCGTTGCGAATGATGATGACACCTTGACCCTGATGAACACACAGGTAATTGTCAATATCCTCGACAATGACTTTATCCCGGAAGATGTAACGGCCACATCCGAAATTGTCCAGGTTGCCGGTCATGGAGAAGGGGAAATTGCCGGTGGAATTTTGACCTATGTTCCCAATGAGGGGTTCACCGGGACAGATAGCCTAAGCTACCAGCTTTTCAATACCAACATGACAGAACTTTCTGATACGGCCTGGGTTCGGATTGCAGTAATCGTAACAGGAATAGGTGAAATGAACGCGGCTTCTTTTTCGATCAAAAATCAATACATTGACCAAGGGATATTGAACCTTGGCATTTTTTCCACGAAAAACGAAGAACTGGAAATCAGATTGTACAGCATTGCCGGGAAACTCCTTTCATCAAGGAACATCCGAATTGTTCAGGGGGATAACTCGATCAAAATGGACATAAGGTCATTTGCAAAGGGGATTGTGCTTTTGGATATTTCGGGCCAATTTGGCAAGTTATCAACAAAAATAATCTACTAATATTTCCCACTTCATTAATAATTTCGATTGATCACGGCCAGACCTATGTGTGGCCATCTTTCGGGCTTACAGCCCTTTTGACCTAATGATATTTAACAAAAATGGAAATTTGCCATATACCCATCAAAATTTGTTCGGATTATTATGGAAAGTATAGCCTACCGTCCATTCAAAAATATCGGCGGCGCCACCATGGGCTTTGATACTTAGCCCGGCAAAATAATGCTTAGCAAAACGATAGCGCATCCCCACCCTTTCATAATAAATTGTTTTCTCATCGTTTTCTGCATTTCTGTGCAGGTAAATGCCGATCCCCATAGGCACATAAAGGTTTTTTGTGAGGTTCCATTCACCGGAAGCAACAGCAGCGATGGAAAATGATTTCGAGAAATCCGAAGCATCCGAATTGTTTCTCAGGTTTGCCAGATCGGAATAAAAGAAATCCAGGCCAAGACCAATACTGTGCTTATAGGTCAATTGCCGCAAATAATTGACACTTACAGTTGCTTTCAGGTAATTGCCCCCCCCCTACTTCATAGTTTTTGCTCCCTGCGATAAATGCGATGTTCCATAGGTTATGCTTGATATAACCGGGGATCTCTTTTCTAAAAGGGTCGATCTTATCGTCCGAAAGTTTATAACGTACACCAAGGGTTACCGGTAAAAGGTTGATGCCAAAGTTGGGCTGTTTGAACGAACCGTTCGAGAAATGCTTAAACCCAACGGCCCCATATGCTGCCCACTTCTCATTGAATTTATAGTTCATGTCAAATTCAAGATGGACATATATATTTCTTTCCGAACCAAGGAATACATTCGTTGGGTTGTTGATCGAATCAAAGGCATTGAAGTTGTACGAAATCCCATAAGCACCTGAATAGGAAAGGGTGAATTTTTTATCCTCTTCGAATTTGATGGGGATCGTCAGAAAAAAGTACAGGGCATTTGGATATCCCACATCCGCATTGTGAAAAGTGGAACTATAAAAACCCAGCCCAAAGTAAGGCCTCCGGTAAACATTGCTGTAAATATCATTCGGATCGGTTTTCCTGAAGCCCAGGCGAAAATCCAGCCCCTGGTAAAAAGAGCTGTTCACGATTTGGTCCGACCATTCGGTATCCGTGCCCATCATAGCCCCAAACTCATAACGGGCATCCAGATACTTCACATATTTCTTTTGGGAATTAGGGGTTTTTATTTCCGTATTTTGGGCAAAGATTGAATGTGCGATAATCAAAAAAGCAAATGCAAGCAAATGTGTATTGAATTTCATAATGTGTTTTTTTACCATGGCGATACTATTATCCAATGCAATGAAATTTTCGATGCCAAAAGTATTAAATTTACTCTTGGAAAGCAGGTAAAAAGATACCCGATAAGAAAATTCAACGATCAAGAAAACCATTTCATCAACATCACATCTATCTATTTTCCTTTAATCATTTCCAATAATTCATTTGCCGAAGAATCATCGGGATGTTGTTTCAGCCACTCCTTGACATATTTCTCCGCCAAGTCATTTTGCCTGTTTTTCATATAATAATCAATAAGGGCCATCAGATAATCGGGATCTTCAGCACCAAGTTCAAAAGCTTTAACAAAAGCATTCTCTGCCTCCTTATTGTTTTTCAAATATTGCTGAACAAGTCCAAGGTTATAAAAAACCCGCGGCCTGTCGGGCATAAGCTCCGAAGCCTTTCGCAGGTATGTTGCAGATTCCTGGTAGTTTCCTTTTTCGGCCATGAGCAATCCCAGCGAATAATAGGTATCGGCCAATTCAGGATGGTTTTTCACCACATCTATTAACAGGATTTCGGCCTTATCATTTTCCCCCATTCTGTTGTACAACATGGCAAGGTTGATTTTCGCAGGGTAAAACAAATTATCGATCCTGATCGCCTCTTTGAAGTTGTCTTCTGCCTTTTTTGTTTCCCCGGTATTCGAGTACAAATTTCCAAGGTTATGCCTGCTTGCCGCAAAATCGGCACTGTATTCCATCACTTCAATGTACTCTTTGATCCCGGTATCGAGCAAGGATTTCGTCATGGAATCAAGTTGTCCGGAAGGTATGGCAGACAACAACAAACTTGCGGACAAACGGACAAGGCGGGCGGAATCGCTTAGCAAAGGGGAAATGGTCTTTACAAGGTCGTCCATATCCGTTGCCACAAAGGACTTTGCAGCTTCATTACGAATCATGGGATTTGGATCTTTGAGCAATTCACGGATCAGATTATTCGACTCTTCGGTGGGAAAATGGCCAAGGTACATGGTAGCGGCTGCCCGAACAATGGGTGGGTTTAGCTTATCAATGGTTATGCCTGTGAGTTCATCTACCGAAGAGGCATCACCCAGGATCGCTTTGGAAAAGACCTCGCCAAATTGCGGGCGTTTTTGCATTCCATACCATTTCTTCGTGAAACTTGCGGCCCACTCCGGGGACTTGTTTTTGTGGCATTGGCTGTTGCAGGCATTTGGCGTCCCAAGCGAAACGCTTAAATCGGGACGGGGGATCCGCATACTGTGGTCGCGCCTAAAATCAACGCCCATGTAATATCCACCGGGCATATGGCAGTTTATGCACTTTGCCCCCTCTCCCACTCCTATTGTTTCTTTCCCATTATTTAGAACAATTGGATTCCCCTCTTCACCTTCATATTTATGAAAATGATGGGCCTGGGTATCGTAATCCGCTTTCACGTGGCATTGTTGGCAAAGCCGGTTACCCCCCCCAAATTTCACCTTCAAACTGTGCACATCATGACAATCGGTGCACCGCACATTGCTCATGTACATTTTGCTTTGCGTAAAAGAGGCATATACATAGTCCTCCTCCAAAATCTGTCCGTCCACGTGATAGTATGGTTCTACGGGTAATTGAGGCCCAATAACATCAAACTCGTTTTTCCGGGGATGCACAAAGTCGCCAAAGGAGCTCCGGCGGGCATGGCAATAGGCACATTGCCCCACCAATTGGTGCGATGTGAGATTGCGGGTCTGGACTTCAAATCCTGAATTGGCCATTTCCGGTCGTTTGCCATCTTCAAGGGCCGCCCATTTATTGTGTTCAGAACCTGGCCCGTGGCAAGCTTCACAGCTCACATCTATTTCCGACCATATGGTATTGAAAACGTGGGTTTCGGGATCGTAATTCTTTTGAAGGTTGGTGGAATGGCACTCGGCGCACATCCCGTTCCAGTTTTGTCCATTATTGGTCCAATAAAGCCAATCGTCCGGCTTAACAACTTCTCCATGATGCACCGAATCGGAAAGATGGTACCAACGGTTTTTGTCCGTGTCCCAGGTAATCTGTAAGCATTGCAGCCTTCCATCCTCCATAGGAACAAGATATTGTTGTAAAGGGCTGTAACCAAATACATATGCAATTTGAAAATCGCCCGGTTTCCCTCCTGGCCCACGGGTATGTACATAGAACTTTCCATCCTTTTTGTACATACGGTTCACAAAACCGTCCCGCTCAAATTCAGCATTGTCAAAATCGCCCAAAACCGTTTCCGCAATGGCGGTATCCATGGCGAGATCATGGTCGGAACCTTTCCAGGAGCTGTATTCACCGGGATGGCACTCCAAACATGTCTGTCTTCCGACAAAAGTTGGGGAACCGTTTGTTTTGGTCTTTTGATTATCGCATGAACTGACAAAAAGCAAACTGACAAAAAACAGAATCAAATAAGCGGCCCTTTTCATTGTTCGCAAAGCTTTTGAATTTGAAAAGGTGTAAAGATAGGGTATTTTTATTGCAATTCGGGCGCGAGGATGTATTTTAAGGAACCGCATTCATTTACAAGCAAGACATAAGTCACTTGACCAATGGGCTTTGCATCAGGGTTTCGCCAGTTGACTGACGGCAAGCTTGGTTAAAAACCAAAAGTTTCAAATCCCATCACAGTTATAAACCGTGATGGGCAAAGGTATTGGTTCAGGATTCGAAAATCCCGAATGGTTGGTGGCAGGGGGCTCCAAACCTTTTGGGTCGAAGCAGGCCAAAGTGGTGGCGACCCGGAAGGTTGGGGAAATAAACGGTAACCGGATTGCAAATCCTGCCGGGCAAGGTTTTTATGATCCAAAGATCATGGCACCACACGGCGTAGTCAGGAGACAACGCCGAAAAATGATTTTCATTATTTAGACCAAATTTAAATTAGGACAAATTAACGAAACTACATATTTCCATACACCCAAAAACATTAGTTTTACGTCTTCCTATTCAGAAATTCTTACAAATAACAATTTGTTTAATCAATTAAAACTTTAAAAGATGAAAAAATTAAGTACTTTATTGCTTTTACTTGGGATGTCTGCCTTCGTGTTCGGACAGACATTTGTTTCGGAAAATTTCAGTGGCAACCAAATGCCACCTTCAGGGTGGTCGATTGATGACCAGGCCGCTCAGTGGTCTGTTGAAGGTTCGGCCAATGCGGGCGGGGTTGCCCCAGAAGCAAAATTCCATTATACGAATGGGATTGCAACCAGCCGATTGATTTCCCCAACAGTCGATTTAAGCGGATTATCATCCGTATCGTTTACTTTTTCGCATTTTCTTGATGATTATTCAGGGAGTGGATATTCTTTGGGCGTAGCTACCACTTCGGGTGCAAGTGGAACCTGGACAGATGTTTGGACCGTTAACCCAACAGGTGACATTGGCCCTGAAACGCTTACATTTGAAATCGACAATTCCGATATTGGACAGTCTGATTTCCAGTTTTGCATTTATTTTGAAGGGGACATGTACAATCTCGATGATTGGTATATTGATGACATTATCTTGTACAACCCTCTTGATCTCGATGGCGTATTGGTTTCCATCACCACACCAACATATGTTAGTGGTACTGCCGAAGTAACCGGTGTTGCAAAGAACTTTGGGAACACGCAAATCACTTCGCTTGATATTGACTGGGAAGTTGATGGAATGGTTCACTCAACATTTATTGATGGGTTGAGCCTTGATTTTGGCGACACTTACGATTTTACCTGTACCGATCTTTTTGACTTTCCAATCGGGTCTTATGATTTAATGGTTACAATTGCACAAGTTAATGGGACAGAAGATGACGACCCAAACAACAACTCATTGACAAAAGAGGTAAATGTTGTTAGCCATACCGTTGACAAAAAAGCCGCTTTAGAAGAGTTTACAAGCTCTACCTGTTCACCTTGTGCAGCATTTCATGTTAGCTTTGTTCCTTGGTGCGATACACATGCAGACGAAATGACCCTGGTAAAATATCAAATGAACTGGCCCGGAAGTGGAGACCCTTACTATACTGAAGAGGGTGGGGTAAGAAGGAATTATTATGGTGTGACCTGGGTGCCATGGTTGGTTGGTGATGGTGAATTCACCAATACAAATACTGCCGCAGCCCAGGCTGTTTTGGATGCCGCCGCAGCAACCCCCGCGCTTATGAGCCTTGTTTGTTCACACTCATTGGACGGAACCGTGATGACAATTACAACAACGATCCTTCCCTATGCCAACTTTAATGATTTCAAAGTAACCATTGACGTTTTTGAATACTTGACAACTGAAAATACAGGGACAAACGGGGAAACCTCATTCGAGCACGTTATGATGAAAATGGTCCCCGGACCCAACGGTACTTCTGTCGATCTGGTTGACAGGGTTCCCTATACAATTACCGAAACCGTTGACCTCGCAGGGACAAATGTTGAAGAATGGGACGATTTGGGTGTTGCGGTTATTGTTCAAAACACTTCCTCAAAATATGTTTTCCAATCCGGTTATTCACTCGAAGATATGGCATATGCCACCGAAGGAAGACTTTCTGCAATTTATGTTGACGGGGAAGCAATTGCCAATTTCGATCCCGATGTGATGGATTATGATGTTGAGTTACCATCCGGTACGGTTGAAATGCCTACTATTACCGCTGAATTAATGGATGCCAGTGGGATTAAGGTAATTGTCCCGGCAAACGGGTTCCCTGGAACGGCAACAATTGATTCCTACGGCCAGGATTTGGCAACACATTATACGTACAATGTCAACCTTTCAGTTCTGACCGGAATCGGAAATGAAACATTTGAAGCTGTAAAGGTTTTCCCTAACCCAACAAACGGGAAGCTTTACCTAAGAGGTGCTGAAAACACAAACGTTAAAGTTTATAGTGCAATCGGAACTGAAGTTGCTTCATATGAAGGTTTCACGGGAAATACAATTGACCTGTCGAACCTTGGGAATGGTATTTATTTCATCCATATCGTACTTGAGGACAAAACAGTCGTGAACAAGAAAATAAATTTGTACAGATAGGGCGTTATTGCGTTTAAACAAAAAAGGCCATCGAACGATGGCCTTTTTTGTTTTTATGAGCGAAGTCCTTTATGGATCTTCAGAACCTGCGGAATGATCAGTTGTTCACCGTCGTTGAAAACAATAAAGTCCGCCATCTTTTTCTTTTTTCCCTGATCCCATTGGTTCTTCATCCGTTCCTTTACTTCGCTTTCTGTGACATTGTCGCGTTTCATCACACGCTTTACGGCGATTTCTTCCGGGCAACATACAACAATGGTCTTGTCGAAAAACCTATAAAACCCACTTTCAAACAAAATGGCCGCTTCCTGAACGACATAGGGTTTTTCGGAATGCTTGGAACACCAATCCTCAAAATCTTTCCTTACCAGCGGATGGATCACTGAGTTCAAAAAAGCAATTGCCCGCTTATCATTAAAAACCAAGTTGGCCAGTTTTTTCCGATCAATTTCATCTTTGGCAAAAACACTATCCCCAAATTCATTTTTGAGTTTGTCCTTTACCTCAGGGAACAACAAAAAGCCCTTTGCCCTTTTATCGGAATGGTAAACAGGGGCACCGAATACCTCAAATATCCGTGCAACGGTGCTTTTGCCAGAACCAATATTCCCTGTCAGCCCAACTTTAACCATCTTTTTTTAAAACTAAAAATTCAACGTCCTCTGGGTTTATCCTGGTGATTTTGATAAATGAAGGTTGCCGGATGATTTTCACGCGCAGCTTGCTCGCCAGGTTCAGGTCAACGGCGGTATCATAACCCAAAATAAACATATCGCTGTTTATCCGCTTAAAATCTTTTAACGCAACAAGGTAGGTTACGCTTATTTTTTCAGGAAAGGTTTTAACCTGCATATCTTCAAAATGGCCATTCGTTATGGGCAATTCAATGGTTGATTCCGTGAACCGCTCAACATTCAACCTAAGGCTGGTTTTGTTTTCCGAAAGATCGACATCCAAGGTTTTCCAAGGGTTGATCAAGTTTACGTTTATCGTTTTTGATTGGTTTATCCCTGACAATTTGCAAAGTCCGGTCTTCACAAAACCAATTGTATCTATTACGTCATTGGCACCGATAACATAAACACTGTCCGGGTCAAGTACAAGCGAATCCGATAACTGGAATTGTTTTTCAAAAGAAAGATCCACATTTGCTATTACCGGTACTTTTTTGCTTGTCATCGTCGAAAACTCAAAATAAATGTTCTGGGGGGAAACGGAAACCAATTCCTGGGCAAGGCCATGCTCCCTTATTAATTTTTTCGCCATTTCCGATGTTGGGATACTTGCCACATATTTCCCACCGTCCTTATGTATATCAAGCGACCTGAGGTCAAATTGAATAGGCCTCTTTAATGTAAGGTACTCCAATGTTATTAGCTTAAAGCCACTGGAAGAGAGCCGAAAAGACAACAGGCTATCCGGGGTATTTGTAAGCACAAGGTTGGAAGGGGCTTTTCCATAAAGAATCGGGAAATCAATGGTTTCCATGTTCTTCTTCGACAATACGATCAGAAACCAAATAAAAATGGAAATGGCAAGGCAAACCAAAAAAACATAAAGCTGATTCCTCAACTTTTCATCCTTTGGGTTACCTATTCTTTTTATAAGATATGATTTCAAGATAAAGGGGTTTTTTGCAATGTGTTACACAATATCCCCATAGTGCATCCATTCTCAAATACATACTGGTATCCATAAATTGATGCTCTTGGCTATTTGGCCCCAAGCTGCGATGAACCATCCATTGCCACCGCTGATTTTGCAATTTTCAACCTGTTCTGCCCTTCTACCTCTATGGTAATTGTTTCGTCCTGAATTTCTATGATTTTTCCATAAATCCCACCAATGGTAACAATCTTGTCCCCTTTTTTCAGGGCTTCGCGGTATTTCTTCTGGTCTTTGGTTTTCTTCATCTGTGGTCGGATAAAAAACAAATAAAACACAAGGACAATAAGGATCAATGGAAGAAAACTCATAATTCCACCCTGACCTTCAGGCCCTTCGGGAGAGGTCATTAATAATATGTTCAAAAAATTCATGTTCATCGTTTTAAGTTTAATGTTAGGGTGTAACCACCATTGCTTTTATTCTAAGTATTGTTTTGTTCGGCTGGCAATTGCTCGCCACGGTAATTGTTTTGTTTTGGATTCCCTTTCTGCCTTCACTGTCAAAGGTCACCGTTATTTTTTCTTTTTCCCCAGGCTTGATCGCTGTTTTCGGGAAACGGGTCACGGTACACCCGCATGACGAATTTACCTGGGAAATCACCAGATCGCTCTTTCCCGTATTGGTAAACCGGAAATTAAAAGAGACTTTTTCACCCTGGATTATTTTCCCGAAATCGTGTACATCTTTATCAAAGCTGATTAATGGCAATTCATCAAGCGAGTTGTCACCTGAAGCTGAAACAGGGTTGTTCACAACATCTGTAGAGATTCCGCTTTCACGATTGTTCCCACAAGATGTCAGGATTCCAGCAGTTATTAAAAGAAAAAAAATCGACCTCATTTTTAGTTTTTTTTAGAGTGCAAAATTAGAAAAATTATCAAGCCTATTTAAAAAGATTTATTTAAGTTTGTTAAATTGTAAGGAAGGGTAATTTTGGAAGGTAATTGGTTGTAATTTGGTTGTAATTG
>JAJRTT010000006.1 GCA_024278155.1 Bacteroidota bacterium
AATTGAAGATGGCCATGCCGACATAGTTGCCTTCGGAAAACTATATATCTCAAACCCTGATTTGGTCGAAAGGTTTGAAAAAGGTGCAGACATGAACCCTTGGGACGCCGATACATTTTATACAAACGGGCCTGAAGGTTATATTGATTATCCTTTTATGGAAGATGGGAATTAGAATTTTAAAGCAGACAGATTTAACTTTCCAATATCCTTATTAAGTCATCATTCAAATAAAAAACTTCGTTCCCGTCTTTTTTTTGTCTTAGGATCTTAAGTGCGGTCAACTCGTTCATGTATTTTGTAAGTGTTGTCCTGGATGATTTGCCAATTATTTTTCCTATGGTTTTTTGTTTTATATAAGGTTGGCTGAAGATTGCCTCATTTAGTTCCTTATTGTACCATTTAAGTTTCGATTTTCCGTAATCAAGCGTAGAATCCATTTGGTTTAGTATCTCATCAATCAGTTTGTTGGTGAGCCCTGCGGTTTTTTCAATGGCATCCAGCATGAAAAGTATCCATTCTGTCCAGGCTTGTCGTTGAGTAACAGCCCCTATTTTATAATAGTAATCATCTTTATGCACGATAATATATTTCGATAAATAGAGGATGGGATGTGATAACAGCTTTTCTTTGTTGAGGTACAATAGATTTAAAACCCTTCCTGTCCTGCCATTTCCATCGTGGAAAGGGTGGATTGCCTCAAATTGGTAATGTGCCACACACATTTTAATCAATGGGTCAGTTGGAAACTTGTCATTATCGTTAAGGTATTCTGTGAGATTGTCCATTAACTTTTCAATGATACCCTCGCCCCTCGGTGGTGTATAAATTGTTTCCCCAGTCCTGAATTCGCTTTGGCCGCGTTTGATAACGACCATTGCATGTGGTGGCCTTATTGAGTTTGTAGTGTTTTTTATTTGCTGAAAAACCTTAACGATCAATCTTGTATCAATTCTCATTTCCGTTTTTAGTGAATGATACCCTGCCCACATAGCCTCTCTGTAGCGAAGCACCTCTTTTGTGGCAGGATTGGCTCTTTTTTCGTTTATTGAATCGGAAATTGCTCTGTACAGTTCATCTTCGGTGGTGAAGATGTTTTCGATTTCAGTAGATGTTTTGGCTTCCTGCAAGGCAATTGTGTTTATAAGCATAAATGGGTCGGGAAGTCGTAATATGTTAATATTTACCGATGCCAATGCCCTGGAAGCCGTAACCAGTTTTTTAAGGATAATCGGGTTGTCCCCTATTTTTTCCCGAGGTGGAAGCAGGGGAAGGTTGTTATGTGGTTTTTTACGGTCATTCATGGATATGGAATTGTTTGTTCATTTTTAGTGTAAAATTGGACATATTGCAAAAGTATGTCCATTTTCTCTAAAAACAAAGATAGCGTGTCCAATAAATCGCAAAAACTGGACAAGGGCTGGATATTTGTCCGGTTTTTGTACAAACAAGGATGGCATGTCCAATAAATCACAAATACTGGACATGGGTTAAAAACCTGTTCATTTTTCCTCACTTAACTTCTTTTCCAACTCATTTAAGCGGGCAACGATTTTTGGGAGGTTTTTAAAGTGTATATAAGATTTATTGTAGCTCATGATCCCGAAAGCAGGTGTTCCTTGTACGACATCGCCGTCTTTTTTGATGCTTTTCCCAATTCCCGATTGGGCCTGTATCTTTACATTGTCGGCAATTACGAGATGCCCTGCCAAACCGACCTGTCCTCCAAACAAACAGTTTTTGCCGACTTTTGTGGTGCCGGAAATCCCTGTTTGGGCAGCAATGACCGTATTTTCACCTATCTCCACATTATGTGCAATCTGGATGAGGTTGTCCAGTTTTACACCTCTCCGGATAATAGTTGAGCCAACAGTTGCCCTATCAATTGTTGTATTGGCGCCCACTTCCACATCGTCCCCGATAATCACGTTTCCGATTTGTGCTATCTTCATATAATTATTGTCGGCCTGGGGTGCAAAACCAAAGCCATCGCTCCCGATCACTGCCCCTGAATGGATGTTGCAATTTTTGCCAATGATGGTTTCCGGGTAGATTTTACTTCCTGAAAAGAGGGTTGTGCCTTTTCCGATTTTTGAGTTTTCGCCAATATAAACCTGAGGGTAAACCTTTGAATTGTCGCCCAAGACCACATTTTCCGAAACAACCGCAAAATCACCAATGTAAACATCCGTGCCGATTGTGGCCGATTCGGAAACAGAGGCTTTATCGGAAATCCCGGTTTTGTTGAGTTTGAATTTATTGTAAAACTCCAATAAAGCCGCAAATGCAGAATAGGCATCTTCCACCCTTATCAGTGTTGTTCCCAGTTTCCGGTCAGGTACAAAATCATTGTTCACTATCACGACAGAAGCATAAGTGGAATAAATATACTTTGTATATTTGGGGTTGGCCAGAAAACTCAATGTGCCTTTTTTCCCTTCTTCTATTTTTGAAACGAAATGGACTTTTACTTCCGGGTTGCCATCCACACGGCCATTGATAACCTCTGCTATTTGTTGTGCTGAAAATTCCATATTTTTAATTTCTTTGCTTTTTCCTTTTCCTCAATGTTTTTTATTAGAGTTGTCTTTTTAAGAATTTACTTGTAAACAACTTATTAAGGAATTAGGATGCGTGAAACGATGAACCTATATTGTTAATTCTATATCTTAAACCTACTTTTTGGGAAATCTCTATTAGTTTTATTTCTTTCGTTCCATCTTTAATTCCCGTTCAATTAAGAAGTCATTAAGATTAATACATCTTACGCCGTTATTAAAAGATACTGCAGGTATTTTGTTAGGTTTTGCCTTACTTTCATCTGTAATTAAAACACAGTTATGAACCTTGCAATAACCAATTAAATAGGGGTCTGCTTCTTCTTTGCCTTCGGCCTGTTTTCTTGCATTAAAAAAACCAGTATTAAACTCATCGTTTATAATTGGAATAGCCGCATTAATGCTTTTTGCATCAGTTGAAACTACTAAATGTTTTTTCCACTTTTTCACCCATTTCTTAAGGAATTCTTCTTTCCCTTCGTAGTTATTGATTTCTTGTTCAACAAAATCTATTGTTTTAAAGCAACCTTGAACGATTAAGTCTTCAATTTCTTCCCAAATTGCAGTAAAAGCAGGTATCTCCCGCTTAAATGTTATGTCCAAACGAATTAATGCGCTCGTATCAATTACATAAACATTTTGGTCAGAATTGAATAAGTCCATAATTAAGAATTAAGTAACTCACGAGTTTTGGTTATATAAGAAAACTTAAGTCCAAGGAAATCTGATAAGTCTTTCATGTTTATCCTATTTTGGTCAAATGCCCTAAATGCCAATGTAACAAAAGTTCTTCCTCTTTCTTTTAGTGATTCTTTGTGCATTTCCCTACCCTTAGGTTCCTTAGCTCGTCCAAATTGAGGTTTGTTCCATGTCTTATGTTTTTCCATATAAAATGATTTTGATGTCAGCTGATTTTCAAGTAAACTTCTAAGCATAGCTAGCGGCCCAACATGAAAATGATTTGCTAATTCAATCAAATCCAGCTTCTTCCAAATCTTTTGATTTTGTCTTTGATGGTCAGCTACTAATTGCATTTGCAGTAGCTCAGATGTAGGTATAAGCACCTCTGAAGAAAAGGCATTACACCATTTTTCGATTTCGATATTAGTTTTGTCAGATAGATCGCATAACCCGCCCTCATTCAAAAGTATGTGTCCCAGTTCATGAAATAAGGTAAATATTTTTGAATGTGGTTGCTCTCCTCCTCTTTTTATTCCAATAATTGGTACTATGTCATCTACTATAGAAAATCCCCTTAGTCCATCTTGAGTTAAACTTAATTGAAAAACAGCCACTCCCAACGATTCAACTTTCTCGATGTATCCATCCAATGCGTGATTGATATTTGTCAGTTCTCTTAATTCATTTAAATTTAATAGTCTTCGTATTTTTGAAGCTGCTTCTTTTGGGTTATCAAGAATTGAAGCATATAAGTTGAATCTTTGGGATTCCATACTCAATTCCTGTTTAAGTTCCATAAATGACTGAGCCAATGCACGGGCTTTTCGAATCGCCATTATGGTTTTTTCATGAAAGTTTCCAATAGCGACTGAGTCAATCGTTCGCCTGTCAATAGGAAGTGCTTTTTCCTTCTGTGGGGTTTTGAGTAAAAGCGTGGCAATAGTCCTTTTGTAAGTCTTTGAAAAAGACTTTAATTCATCCAAAGAAGGTTGTTGCTTACCTGTTTCTAATTGAATCAATCTTTTTGTTGAAATGTCAGTTTTTTCTGAGGCTTGATTCAGTGAAAGAACCAGTGATTCACGCGCCCATACCAGAACATCTGGACTTACATTTATGTGAACTCTTTCTTTCATTTTTAACGAAAATTCAATAATTCCTTGTTATTCTTCCGATTAATTATCCCGATGTGTTAGTGCTTATATGATGGATATCTTTTCATAGTATTCTTGCGCAATGTTTTAATGTACCTGGAACTATCTGAAATATGGCTGAAAAGGGATGCCGTTTTCATTACTACGTCTTCATTCATATTGTAATCGATCTTATACATATACTTTTCAGGGTCGATCCTTTTGTATTTAAAACTCAATAAGTCCATCTTTTTAATCATTTCAGTATTTCAATAAACCCCAAAATTAATCAAATTTATTCAATCCCCTTTGGATAACAGATGAAATGCTTGGTCACGGGTTTCGACAATACCGAAATGTTCAACTGGTCGGATGCCTCCACAATATCGGACACTTTCCCCGATTTGAACAGGATATTGATGTTGTCGGTTTTCAGGTTGTACGCAAAATTGGATGTGGTATCATTGTAAAAGAAATATTCCAGTTCTTCGGTCGTCAATTTGAATTTAAGTTGGATTTTTTCTTTTAGGTTTTCAATGTGGAAATACTCGAAAGGCCTTGACTGGATTTCACATTTGAAAAGTTTCCTGTTGATAAGGCTTTTGCTCAATTCTGATAAAACTACGTCCTTGTGGGAAGCCCAAACTTTGATTGCCGACAGAATATCGTAATCGTCCAACCTGGCATAATTCTCCAAAACATCCGGGTCGGAAATCACATCTTCCCCGCTTATGGAATTGTACAGGAAAAACCCAAGTGCCGGCGATGCAAACAGTTCCCCGCCGTTTTGGGCAAGGTGTTTCGCCCGTTTTAAAATGTGCATCAGCATATATTCCGCTGCCAAAACGGTTTTATGGAGATATACCTGCCAGTACATCAACCTGCGCGCTACAATGAACTTTTCGAGCGAATAAATCCCTTTTGATTCGGCCACAAGGTTTCCATCTGCGACATCCAGCATTTTAATGATCCTTTCCGTTCCGATAATCCCTTCCGAAACACCCGTGAAAAAACTGTCGCGGGTAAGGTAATCCAGGCGGTCCATGTCCAACTGGCTGGAAACGAGCTGGTGCAGGAACTTTTTCGGGTGCTTGTTCGTAAAAATTTCAATCCCCGTTTCAAGTTGTCCGGGAAAAATGCTATTGAATTTTTTCATGAACAACATTGAAACTTCCTCATGTTCAACATTGCTGATGATTGATTTTTCAAGTGTATGGGAAAATGGCCCGTGTCCCACATCGTGCAGCAGAATGGCCAACAACGCACCCTGGATTTCATTGTCCCCAAGTTCTGTCCCCTTTGAGCTTAAAACGTTCAATGTCTCGTTCATAAGGTGCATGGCCCCCAGCGAATGGTGGAAACGTGTGTGCAATGCCCCGGGGTAAACCAAATGGGTAAGCCCCAATTGCTTTATCCTTCGCAAACGCTGGAAATAGGGGTGTTCGACAATATCAAAAATCAACTCGTCAGGGATATTGATGAAACCGTAAACCGGGTCATTGAAAATCTTGCGTTTGTTAAGGTTGTTTTTCACGAACGGATTGTTTTTCTTTTTGCGAAATTAACCATTATTTCCATAAAGGATTCCTAAAATACCGTGAATGTAAATTTGCCGTCCACCTAAAACAAAGTATGGCCTTTCGTGGTTTAATATAGTCAAGAATGGTTTTTGAACTGCTCCGAAAACCATTCTTTTCCAAAATGGGGGATGTAAGTGGCAAATTATAAGGTCGTTTGCGGTTTTGATAATGGGGCTTTGAATTTGTCCGGTTTTTGGGGTTTGTCCTTTGGGGGTTTCTTTTGAACTATAAAAAATGGATCTGGAAAGCCTTTTAATGTTTGGCATTGGGTTTGAAAAAGGCTATGCCCAAAAATCAACCGTAAAAAACAATAGAATGAAGAAAACCTTTTTAAGTATCCTGATAATTATGTTAGTTGCCGGGCAATCCAATTCCGCGATTTCCCAAAACCCTTATTTTCAGGATGTGGATAATTTCATGAAAACATTTGTAGTTGATGGAAAAGTGAAATATGCCGAAATTATGGAAACACCTTCAATGTTGGGGAAAATCCGAAAGGAAATCGCTGAATTCCCAATGACCGATGAAATTGGCCCACATAACAAGGCCTTTTATATAAATGCCTATAATATGCTTGTGATAGCACAGGTCGTCGATAATTATCCGCTTGGTTCGCCCATGGAAGTCAATGGCTTTTTTGATGTCAATAAATTTGATGTTGCCGGTGATAAACTGACCCTGAACCAAATCGAAAACGAAATCCTTCGCCCGGTTTATAAAGATCCCCGATTCCATTTTGTGTTGGTGTGTGGTGCGGTCAGTTGCCCGCCCATCACCAATTTTGCCTATATGCCCGATAAATTGGATTCTCAAATGGACAAGCAGGCAAAACTGGCCCTGAACAACAATGGCTTTGTCCGTTTTGATGGAGAGTCGTTGAAATTGCCGGAGATTTTCAAATGGTATAAAGATGATTTTTTAATGGACCATGCTTCTGTGGCCGAATATGTTAATTCCTACCGGAACAAACCCATTGCCAGTAATGTTACGCCCGGTTATTATGATTACGACTGGACATTAAATGAAATAAAAGTTGAGCCAAGACCGGGACTGCAAGAAATTTCAAAAGAGGCCCCTGTTGCT
>JAJRTT010000367.1 GCA_024278155.1 Bacteroidota bacterium
GACCCGGCCTTTTATTTGGGTGAAGAAGTGGTTTTCCCCATTTCGGTCGGGGTTTTGGAAACAAAGGAAATCGGGATTTGGTTTTCGCCTGAGGCGGCAACTTCTTTTGAAGCTACTGCGGAGATTGAACACAACGTTGCAACCCAGCCACCCGTTTCAATTGATTTGTCGGGAAGCGGTGTCGATCAGGATTATCCCATGGGCGACGGGCTTTGGGATTATACCATCAATGCAAGTTATGACAATAGTATAAAAGCGATTGCGCCCATTGGTGATGTGAGCGGTGATGGCATCGCCGATGTGATCGTCTGTTCCGAAGATGATTATGTCCGTTGTTTTAATGGCAATTCCTCAGGGCTTGCGGATATCCTTTGGGAAAATGAGGCAGGGGGTGTTTATTCCCAGAATGATTTGACCATTATCGAAGATATTAACAATGATGGTTTTGAAGATGTGATTGTGGGCTTTGCCTGGGGTGTCCGTGCCATCAAGGCTTTTTCCGGAAAAACAGGCGAAATGCTCTGGGTTTACGATACCCATGTTTATGGCGATGGGGGCTGGGTTTATCAGGTGTTTGCAGAAACTGATTATACAAATGACGGAATAAACGATGTGTTGGCAGCCACGGGGAACGATGGCAACAACACAGGTCCGAAACGGGTCTTTTGCCTTGATGGCCTGACCGGTGCTCCCGTTTGGGAGGCCAATACCAATGGGCCTAACTTTGCGGTTATCGGTGTGGCTGATTTTACAAATGACGGTATTCCAGATGTGGTTGCCGGTGCATCCAATAACCAGGAAACACAGGGCTTGGTCTATGGGATCGATGGCTCGAATGGTTTTATTGACTGGACATTTCCGGTTGCCGGTTCGTCGGTTTGGGCCTTGGGTCAATTGGATGATATTACCAACGATGGAAAAGCGGATGTGGTTTCGGGCGATTTCCAAGGAAACTATTATTTGATGGATGTAACCAATGGTATCCCACAATCTTCGGGAAATACAAATTCTTCTTTGCTTTTGCGCTTCGAGAGATTGGATGATGTGAACAACGATGGCTTTGCCGATATGGCCGTGGCCCATACCGGGACAAATGCCATTTTGATCAATGGACAGAGTGGACAGTTTATTTGGGCAACCCCCCTGGCCGATAAATGCTGGAACATTGATAAAATAGGGGATGTGAACGGCGATGGGATCAATGATCTGATTGCCGGAATTTTGTTCAGTACCAACCGCTTTTATTTCCTGAACGGTGTGGATGGGGAGGTGCTGTTTTCGCAAAACTATACGGAAGTGATAGATGCCATTGCCGCAATCCCCGATATTACGGGCGATGGCTCCATGGAAATGGTGGTGGGAGGCCGCAATGGAAAATTAAGCTGCTTTTCCGGAGGGTTGAATGCCACTGTTTTAAATGCTGGTTTTATGGCTGATGAAACAACGGGCAATATCCCCTTTGAAGTCCATTTTACCGATTTGTCAACGGGGGATATTACTGATTGGGAATGGGATTTTGACAACAACGGCACAATCGACTCTTATGATCAAAACCCAACTTACACCTATAATAATATTGGGACATACACCGTGTCCTTAAAGATTATCAACGGATCCCAGTCCGATACCGAAACCAAGGTGGGTTATATTACTGCCGATTCGCTCACAGGGATTGTAGGGAATGAAGTGCTATTTGACCTGAGGGTTTCCCCCAACCCCATGGTTTCCGGTACGCAGGTTTCATTTGTTCTTCCCAATCCGGAAAATGTGTCCATTGCCGTATTCGACATTTCCGGACGGAAGGTGGCCACTGTCCTGGACAATAAGTATTTGAATGCTGGCAGGCAATCTGTTTTCTGGAATGGGGAAAAAGCCTCGGGTCAAACATTGGACAATGGTATTTACTTTATCCGGATTAATATTGGAGACAGGGTTGTGGTTCAGAAGATTATGAAAAGGTAAGACTTAATAACGTGTAAGACAATTGAGAAAGAGAAAAAGAATTGGTTTATACAAAAACTATCAAAGGGAGGAAACTTTTGCTGAAATCGAGGATTCACTCACTTTCGGCAGAATTTGAAAAAAAATCAGAAAGGATCAATAGGTGGATGTAGAAAGATTTCCTTTTTTTGAAGATTGCAGTACTTGGCTTACAGAGGTTGGCCATGGCGTTTTAAGTCAGCAATATAGGGTCATATTAAAAATCCCGAAAAAAAATTACAAACCGAACGGAATAACAATTACTTTTGCACCAATTATTTAATATTTATTTTATTTATTATTACTATGAAAAAAGGAACAGTAAAATTCTTCAATGAGTCCAAAGGATTTGGGTTCATTACTGAAGACGAATCAAACACAGAGTATTTCGTACACGTATCAGGTTTAATTGATCAAATCCGCGAAGGCGATGTTGTTGAATTTGAATTAAAAGAAGGTAAAAAAGGTTTAAACGCCGTTGATGTTAAGGTGGCTTAATGTTAATTTAAGATTTTTATCGTAAAAAAGCCTGTCAGCAATGACGGGCTTTTTTCGTTTGTACTGCTTTTTCGGATTTTGGCATAGGTAATGAGCATTTTGCTAATCCGAAAAACAGTATAAACAAAAAGCCAGCATTTGTGGTTTTATACTGATGCTGTTTGAATTTGCACAAACAAATTCTTACAGATCAGCATATACTGACGAAATCAGTCCGATAAAATATGCGAACTTGATTTTCACCAGTATATTATGAATGAATTATTGAACAACTAAACCTGTAAAAAATGAAAATAATATCCCTCAAAGAGGTCCCGAGGAAAAAAGTGGAAATGCAAGGTGTTAAAGATGCCTGGAAACAAATCCCCCTTTCAAAGGAGGACAACGCACCTGTTTATGCATACCGTGTTTTCACCATCGAACCCGGAGGTTTTACGCCCTATCACCAGCATCCCTACGAACATATGAATTATGTGATCGAAGGCAAAGGGGCATTGGTGAACGAAGCCGGGGAAGAACAGGCAATCAAATCCGGTGATTTTGCCCTTGTTTTGCCGAATGAAAAACACCAGTACAGGAATAAATCCGCCGACAAAGATTTTGTAATGATTTGCGGTGTCCCAAAGGAGTTCGAGTAGGGGGCCGGAAATGGTCTGATGAGGTTAAGGGGCAAGTGCCCAGGCTTGTGGCCATGTCCCTATGGGTTTGCCAGCACCATTTTTTTTACGATCGTAAACCCTGGTGCTGCCAGTTTATAAAAGTAGATGCCAGGGGGCATGCCTTGCCCATCAAATACGACCTGGTATTCCGTATTGCTTTTCGTCTCCATGTCGAAAAGGGTTTCAACTTCTTGCCCGATCGTGTTCAGTACCTTTATACTTGTCCTTCCCGTTGACTGGGATGAAAAACGGATGGTGGTTTTTCCGTTAAAGGGGTTCGGGAAATTGCCAATATCCCCATCAAATGTAACGGGATTGTTTTTCCCAAGTATTTCTCCCTCATCTATATATGCATGGAACAACGCACCTTCCCTAACCGAAAAACCGGGCAAAAGCGTAATCGTGTTCCCCGCTTTAAATGTTACGTTACCGTTCCCCAATACCGTAAAATTGGAAGCGGTAATCGAATTTTCGGCAACGAACGGTGCAGTATATTCGTTGATCGACATATCTTCCAAGACCAGGTCATAAAATTGGGAGTAAGCATTTCCCTGTATTAGGGCAAGAAAGACAATTGAGGCTTTTAGAAAAGAACGGGCTATTTTCATGGTTTGCAAAATAAAGGGTTAAAAAAATTGAAATAGTGTGTTGCAAATATACGGAAGTTTTCCCAATTGGTTTGCGCACCCCAAGTTTTTTTATTAAAGGAATTGCAAGGAATGACCATATTGATCGTTTAATTGTGAAAAAAAGGCGAAATATGATTCCCCCTAAAAACATTTTATTTGTGATATTTGTTATCATTACCTTAACGGCATGTTCACAATCAAATAGCAAAACAATGAAATATAATCCACTTACAGCGGAGGAAACCCGCGTAATCATTAATAAAGGAACCGAAGCGCCCAATACGGGCGAGTTTGTAAACCTGAAGGAGGATGGGACATACACATGTAAGCAATGCGATGCCCCATTGTACCGTTCGGGCGATAAGTTTGATTCGCATTGTGGCTGGCCAAGTTTTGATGATGAAATAGAAGGGGCAGTAAAGTGGATACCGGATGCCGACGGAATGCGCACCGAAATTGTCTGTGCCAACTGTGGCGGTCATTTGGGCCATGTGTTCAAGGGAGAAGGCTATACCGATAAAAATATCAGGCATTGCGTGAATTCCATTTCCCTCAATTTTATTTCCGATAAGGATACACCCAATATGGAGCAAGCGTCCACGTTTGCGGAAAAGCAAATGTCCACTAATATGGAGCAAGTGTCCACGCTTGCGGATAACAAAAAACAAGATACAGCCATTTTTGCCGGGGGGTGTTTCTGGGGGATGGAATTTTATTTCCAGAGGGAAAAAGGTGTCATGTCTGTCGCACCGGGATATATCGGAGGCCATAAGGACAATCCAACCTACCAGGAAGTTTGTTCGCATACCACCGGACATGCAGAGGCCATCGAGGTGGTTTTTGACCCAAAAGTGATTTCCTATGAACAACTGGCCCGTTTGTTTTTTGAAATCCATGACCCTACCCAAGTTGACAGGCAAGGGCCGGATATTGGGGATCAATATCGTTCGGAAATATTTTATAAAAACGAACAGCAAAAAGAAACTTCTGAAAAGCTGATAAAAATCCTGGAAGGCAAGGGTTATAAAATTGCCACGCATTTAACAAAAGCAACAAAATTCTGGATTGCTGAAAATTATCACCATGATTATTATGAAAACAAAGGGGGAACCCCGTATTGTCATGGTTATACGAAGCGGTTTTAGGTGTGGAATGATACAATGATTCAATGATGCAATGATACAATGATTCAATGATACGTTAATCGTAAAACCATCGCTTTATTGAATCCTTAAATCATTATCGTTTTGAATCCTTAAGCCATTGAAGCATTGACCCAATTACCATTTAATAATAGAAGAAATTTCATGATCCCAACTTTAAAACAAAAACCCCCAAGTATCACTACAACCCAAATGATAGAGGTTGACAGGTTGATGATGGAAGAATACATGATCGACCTGCCACGTATGATGGAAAATGCCGGGCTCAATCTGGCATTGCTCGCAAAAGAGGTTTTCCTGAACTCAAATATCCAGGGTAAAAAGGTAGTTGTTCTTACTGGTCCCGGAGGAAATGGGGGAGGGGTGATGGTTGCGGCCCGCAGGTTGTTGAACTGGGGCGCGAATGTATCCTTGGTTTTAAGCGCTGAAACTGAAAGATTGACACCTGTCCCGGCAAAGCAATTTGAAATTCTTAAAAAAATTGGAATTGAAATCAGTGAAGATATTCCCTCAAAGGCCGATTTGATTATTGATGGGGTTATTGGTTATAGCATCAAGGGAAACCCAAGGGGAAAAGCCAAAGTGTTGATAGAAGCCGCAAACGCTTCTTCCGTTCCCGTCCTTTCGCTCGATACACCTTCCGGATTGGATCTGACGACGGGAATACCCGCAGAACCATGTACAAAGGCTGTAGCTACACTAATTTTGGCCATGCCTAAAAAAGGTCTCTTTGCAATTGAAGCCAAAAGTTTTGTTGGGGAATTGTACCTTGCCGACATCAGCGTTCCACCACAATTATATGGGCTTTTTGGTATGCTTACAAAGGATGTTCAGAAAATGTTCTCGGAATCGACAATTGTGAAAATCCCAATATAGGTTATTATGTTCTTCAAAGTATTTATCCACCGGACTACCTTAATTAGGTCAATTCTAATTTCATTTTTGGTGGGATTGACCCTGAATTTGGTGAACCAGTTTGATGCCATTGTTTCCATGGATTTGCAGGATATTTCCTTGAGCAAAGGCTTTGTTACTTTTTTCGTCCCCTTCCTTGTTTCCAGTTATTCCATAGTTTCCACCAAATTATCCTTTCTAATCGGCGATGTTGCCGTTGTTGATGCCCATTTGGAATGTCAACATTGCCATCAAAATAAAATTGATATAAAAGAAGATGATGTCATTCCTGTTTGCCCTGAATGTTTGGAGCATACGGATTGGAAAGTTTTAAATTGAAATCCAATTGCATAAAAAAAGACCCTATAGAGAGCCTTTTTACAAATGGTATTTCTTTTGATATTAATGTAGATGGTGGTGCAAACTTTCGTCCAGCAATGGATGTTTTTTCGGGATCAGGTTTGCTTTGCTCAATGTAGTTGCAACCACAAAGATAAACAAGCCGAGGAAGCCCAGCCAACTGCCGATTTCAACAAAACCTATTTGCAGTTTTCCGGTAACACCCGGCATGATCTGCTCATACAAATCGGTGTAATGGCCAATTAAAAGTACAACGGCGATTACTGCCAGGACATGTTTATTGCGGGCCATGAAATTAGGGATCAGTACCACGAACGGAACAACGAAATTCAGGACAATGTTGAACACGAACAATGTTTGTGAAAAATCCTCGCGCCTTTGGATATAATAACTGGTCTCTTCCGGGATATTGGCATACCAGATAAGGAAATACTGTGAATACCACATATATCCAAACATGATGGCCAAAAAGAACTGGTATTTTGAAAAGTCGTGCCAGTGCGATTTGTTCATAAACGCAAGATGACCGTTCTTGTTCAAAAAGTAAGCAATGAGGATAATCATGGCCGCACCATGGTAGAACGAAAGCACGAAGTTCTTGATGGCAAACAGGGTACTGAACCAGGTTGGGTCAATACTCATGATCCAGTCAACAGAAGCTCCGATAAACGTAAAGGCCAAAAGGAAAATATAAACTTTTGAATAAAACTCAATTTTCTTAAAGTATTCAATACCGCCTTCCATATCTTCTTTCAGTGACAACTTCCTGAGGAAAAAGGTCATTCCTGTCCAAACTGCCAAATAAACTATCATCCGACCGATAAAAAAAGGAAGGTTCAGCCAGGGTGCTTTATGATGGATAAGGTGCAAATCATGCTCATCGAATTTAGCATGTTCCTCAGGATTGATCCAGGGATAAATGTGTTTTAGTCCTAAAATGATGATTATCATAACAATTGCCCCCACAGGGATGTACAAACTCATGGCTTCAGGGATTCTTTTAAACCCTGATGACCAACCTGCCTGTGCAATGTATTGGATTGCCAGAAAGAAGGAGGCCCCGATTGCGAGCGAAAGGAAATAGAAATTGTTCACAAGCAAATCTGCCCAGGCTCTTTGCGGGTCGCCCATAAAAGCAATGGCCATGGCGATTGCCCCAATTGCCATCAGTGCAAAAGAGAAATATTTTAATTTGGATGAGAAGGTGAATTTTTCTTCCATGATAGTGTTTTTATATTGTTAAATCGAAATGCGCAATTTATTTTACCTTAAAGTTATTCTTGATGTAGGTAACAATCTTCCAACGGTTTTCAGGACTGATTTGTGAGCCATGCGCACCCATGAGCCCTGACAATGAACCTACCGTCATGATATGGTAAATTTCCCCATCGGGTTTTTCCTGGGTGAAACTTGCAGTAAGGTCTGAGGGTTTTGCCGCAAACAATTTGGCCGTGTAGAGGTGTCCGTCCCCTTTTCCCTTAAACCCATGGCAAACCGCACAAAAAACATCAAACTCTTCTTTTCCCTTTTCCAGGGTTTCTTTATCCGCCTTCATTGGGTTGACCAATGTTTCGGCGGCTTTTTGCTGATCTTCAAATACCCTTTTGTAAGGATATGGGATCATTTCCCTTGGAACTGTGCCTTCAACGGGTGCCTGCATGGTTTTCCCATCCTTGAAGACAGGGTTGACTGAATAGGATTCATAGGCATTTGAATAAGCCATATCTGGGAAATAAGCCCTGCCGGGGTCGTTCCTGTCGTGTGTACAGGAAACAAGGGCGAAAGCCATTATTATCAGAACAAATAAACGGGTCCTCATTTTATATGTTATTTTATTAATAATATTTTTTAATTCTTAAATCGGTTTCTAATTTTGCGCCCAACTTCAAACACCTAAGCCTTAACACCTGGCTTTTAACTTTTACCACCTATTTCTCATCGACCTTCAATGCACCGTTGTTTTTAAAAATCGCATTGATTTTTTTAACGTCCTCGGCAGATAAATCCGGTGTCATTTCAATCAGGATAAGGAACTTGTCATCGGTAATGCCTTCATACTGGAAATGCTCTTTTGCACCAGGGCCTTTTTTGTCGATAATAAAGAAAGTCATCAACGTACCTATGACAACTACCAGTATTGTCCCAACGAATATTAGGATCACAAAAGACAAACTGAGCGTTGGTTTCCCGCCTATATTAAGAGGATAGCTGATTACCGCCATATAGTATAGGGAAAGGTAAATCCCGAGAACCCCACCAATTGCCCCATAAAAGTATGCAGCGATGTTGATGCGTGTTTTTAGTTTTAATTTATCGAAGATTTCCTCAATTGCGAAAGGGGTGATGACATCGGATATCTTATATCCTTTTTCCTGAACGAGATCAATGGAGTCGAACAGATTTTTTTCATCATCAAATACACCTATGATTCTTTTATTTTCCATGATATGTAAATTATTTGTCAATTGTACTTGTGGGTTTGTTAACCATCTTCAGTTCGTTCATTGCCATCATCGGGATATAACGGATGAAGAACAAAACGCCAACACCAAATAAGCCAATTGTGCCGAGATAGGTTAAGATTTCGATATTTGTAGCATGGTATTCTACCCATGTTGCCGGCAAGAAATCTTTTGATAAGGAGGTGACAACAATGTTGAAACGCTCGAACCACATTCCGATATTGATAATGATCGAAATGATGAAAAGTGCCACCAGGCTCCTACGAACTTTTTTAAACCAGAACAATTGTGGGATTATCGCATTACATGTTACCATGGCCCAAAACTGGAACGCATAGTCACCCGTGATCCTGTTGTGGAAAAACGTAAACATTTCCCCTTCAACACCTGAATACCAGGCTATGAAAATTTCGGTTGCATAGGAAGAACCCATTATCAAACTCACAAAGGTGAGTATCCGCCCAATGGCATCAAGGTGGCCTTCCGTCACAAAGTCATCAAGTTTAAAGGCGACCTTAATTACGATCATTAGGGTCAATACCATGGCAAAGCCCGAAAAAATCGCCCCGACAACAAAATAGGGAGGGAAAATAGTTGTATGCCATCCCGGGAACACACTGGTTGCAAAGTCCATGGATACAATAGAGTGGACAGCGATTACAAGTGGCGCCGCCACACCGCCAACAATAACAGCAGTGACTTCATAACGCAACCATGATCTTGCCGAGCCTACCCAACCAAAACTGGCAATATGGTAAATTTTCCTTTTGATTTTTGATTTAGAGCGATCGCGGACTGTTGCCAAATCGGGAAGCATACCGAGATACCAGAACGCAGCCGAAGTAAACAAATAGGTACTGATGGCCACAACGTCCCAGAACAGGGGAGAATTGAAGTTTACCCAAAGTGGCCCCCTTGTGTTGGGATAAGGGAAAATGAAAAAGGCATTCCAAATCCTACCCATGTGGATCATCGGGAACAAACCGGCCGCAAGTACAGCAAAAACGGTCATGGCCTCTGCCGCCCTGTTGATGGATGTCCGCCAGCGTTGGCGCAAAACAAGGAGGAATATGGAAAATGCCGTTCCGGCATGTCCGATCCCGATCCACCATACAAAATTGATAATGGCCCATCCCCAGGCCACATTGTTGTTGTTCCCCCATAAACCAATACCTTCTTTAATGGTCATGGCAATGGCCCAAATCCCGGCCAAAAACATTACGGAAAAAACAAACATGGCAAAATACCACCACAATGGTGCTTTTTTTTCCTGGGATGCAAGGACCTGTTCGGTGATTTCACCGTAGGTTTTGTTCCCTTTGATCAATATTCCCCTTATGCTCTTTTTATACATATTGGTATTTTTTTATTTTCTGAAATTCAATTGTACCTTTTATAATGTTATTGTCAATATCCACGTCTGTGCACTTCTATCGTTCCTATGTTTAATTATTAGGATTCTCCATGGTCGTGCCCATGATCCGTATGCCCGGCATCTTTGTTCCTCACCTTCGTTAAATACTGAACTGAAGGAACAGTATGGAGGTCTTCCAGAAGTCCGTAAGCCCTGGCATCATCAAATTTCTTATTGACTTCAGATTTTTTCATATTTGTATCACCAAAGGTTAATGCTTTTGTGGGACAAGCCTGTACACATGCTGGTTTGATTTCACCATCACGTACTGCACGGTTTTCATCTTTGGCGACCAGCTTTTTCTCCTGTATCCGTTGCACACAAAAGGTGCACTTTTCATTAACCCCTCTTTCCCTGACAACAACGTCCGGGTTCAAGACCATTTTGCTTATGTCGTCATTGAAATTGTAATCGAACTTATCATTGTCCAGATAGCGGTACCAGTTAAACCTACGTACACGGTACGGACAGTTGTTCATGCAATAACGCGTTCCGATACATCGGTTGTAGGCCATGGCGTTCAGTCCTTCTTTCGTATGCAATACAGCAGCAACAGGGCAAACATTCTCGCAGGGAGCATTATCGCATTGCTGGCACATCACAGGTTGATGAAGTACTTCAGGGTTTTCGGAAACCACCGGTGAATTGATCTCATCTGTTTCTGTTGAGAAATACCTGTCGATGCGGATCCAGTGCATGATCCTCCGGTTCTTGACCTCTTCCTTGCCGATGACGGCTACGTTGTTTTCGGCCTGGCACCCAACCACACAGGCGTTGCAACCTGTACATTTGTTAAAATCGACCGCAAGTCCCCAATGTGCCCCCGGGAATTCATGTTCGGGGTACATGGTTTCCGATTTGTCCATTGTCAATTTGTGGGATTCGTTTCCGGCAGCTTGGTTCATTGCATATTCGGCAATGGTGGTCTCTTTTACGATTTCCCTCCCTTTCATGTCATGGTGGGTCTGGGTAGTAGCAAGGGGATAGGTTTCCCCGGTTTTTTCGATGGTGGCCGAAAGATTGGAATAACTCCTCAAGTCCCCGTTCGTTTCACCAAGGCCAAATGCGTTTTTGCCAATTCCGTTTCCTACTTTCCCACAGTCGGTCCGACCATAACCAAGGGCAATGGAAACCGTTCCGTAGGGTTGTCCGGGCTGTATCAAAATGGGGAGTTCGATAGAAGCGTTCACTTTCACCACATCTTCCTGTTCCCAGCCTTTGTCTTTTGCAAAACGTGGCGATACGGCCACATAATTGTCCCAAACGGCTTTCGACATCGGGTCGGGGAGTTCCTGGAGCCATGGGTTGTTTGCCATGATGCCCGGGCCAATTGCGATACTTTCGTAAAGTACGAGTTCGATATCCCCACCGGCTTTCACCTTTGAGAATTCTGCTCCGGCCCTATTGAAATAATCAAAATCGAACAGCGGGCATTCAATTACTTCCGCATCCGTTTCAAATATGCCTTTCTGTACACTATTGTTCCAAAAATCGGTGAACAACAAATATTCGGATTGCTTTCCAAAGAGGTTTTCTTCCCAGTATTTCTGCATGAAATCGTGGTAATTCCCTTCAATCCCTGCCCATGCCATCAAACTCTCTTGTGCCTGGCGGGTATCGAATATGTTATGGATCGTTGGTTGTGCAATGCTGTAAAGATTGTTATAAGGTTCGGCATCGTTCCACGATTCGAGGTAGTGGCTGTCGGGGCAAACGTAATTTGCATGTTTGGCGGTTTCATCGTTTTTCGAAGACAGGGAGACCGTAAGCCCTGTTTTTTTCATGCCGTTTATGAACTTATCGGCATTTACATAATCGTAGCCGGGGTTCACATTGTACATGATCAATGCATCCACTTTGCCTTCGTTCATCTCGTTCACAAGGTTTGCAAATGCGTGGTCGCAACCGTTCTTTATTTGCAGGTTCCTTTCAAATTCCAGTGTCCCGCCCAAATTGGCGAGCAAGAAATTAATCCCGTTTACCAATACCTGTATCGAAACGTCATTGGTCCCCGAAACAATCAACGATTTTGAAGGATGGCTCATCAGTTCATCGGCAAGTTTGCCAATATCCACTGGGGATATCCCTGCTTTCAATATGTCCATGCTGGATTTTCCGGCAATGTAATTATAGAGGTTCAGCAAAACGGTCTTCTCTTCCGAAGGTTTTATGGGATAGCGAACATCAGCATTTGAACCGGTAAGCGATAAATAGGATTCAAATTGATAATGCTTTGACATTTTCTTGTTCCCGTTGGTCAAGTCCCTTGTTTTCGCATATTGTGCCGAGAACTCAATTGGCGACAACCATGTTCCCAGGAAATCGCAATTAAAGCCCACAATGATTTCAGCATTGTCGAAATGATAAGCCGGCAGTGTTTTTTTGCCAAATGTTTCCTTGTTCGCTTTTTTCATGGCCGAATAGGAAATGGCATCATAGTAAACAACCTCGCTGCCGGGGTATTTTTCTTTGAAAGCTTCAAAAAGCTGTTTGGTGGAAGGGCTGATAACGGTAGAAGAAAGGATAACGGTTTTCCCGCCTTTGGCAGCTATTTCCCCAAGTTTTGTTTTTACGTCTTTGTCGATGGTGGGATAATCGCTGTGTTCGCCGTTCTTTAGCGGAAATTGTTGCCTGTTCCCATCATAAAGGCTGAGCACGGAAGCCTGGATGCGTGCACTGGTCCCGCCCTGTGTAATGGATGAAAGTTCGTTCCCCTCTATTTTAATGGGCCTTCCTTCGCGCACCTTTACCACAAGGCTTGCATAATCGTTGCCGTCAAAATAGGTGGAAGCATAGTGGTTGGCAATCCCCGGGGTTACCTCTTCCGGTTTGGTGAGATATGGAATGGCTTTCCTTACCGGGGTTTCGCAGCTTGTTGCGAGGGATGCAAACCCAACGGAAAACCCGAGCATTTTCAAAAAATCGCGCCTGTTGGATTTAAGGCCCTGCTTGATTTCCCCTTCATCAAGTCCTTCGACTGAAAACTCCGGTTCTTGCTCTCCCGTACGTACGGGACTATTTTGCTGAACCATTTCAGATAACTCCTCAGTGCTTTTCCAATACTTTTTCATCTATATGTAAATTTGTATTCTAAATATTCAATTTAATTTCAGGAACTCATTTATTAATAATGGCAAGCCGAACAATCCGTCCCGCCGATATCCTCAACCGTGATGACACCTTTTTCCCCGGATTTGATTTTTTCGTGCAGTTCAACAAAACTTTTATAATAATCGTTTTCCTCGAACTGTACTTTGGTTGTCCGGTGGCACTCGATGCACCATCCCATGCTTAAGTCGTTGACCTGTACTATACGGTCCATTTCTTCAACGTTTCCATGACACTCCGTACATTCACGTTTGCCGGCGTTCACATGCTGTGCATGGTTAAAATAAACATAATCGGGCAGGTTGTGCACCTGTACCCACTCGATGGGTTTTTTGTTTTCCCAGGAATCGTAAATTTTATTGATTTCTGTTTCTCCGGTCTGCGTTCCTGATTTCACCACATTGTGGCAATTCATGCACACGTTGGTGGAAGGGATTCCGGCATGGCGGCTATCATTGATCCCTGTATGGCAATACTGGCAATCAATCTGGTTCTGTCCGGCGTGTACTTTGTGCGAAAAATTTATGGGTTGATCGGGAGAATAACCTTGTTGCCTGCCAAGGGCGGCAGCTTCAACATATACAATTTCGCCAATGATGAACAAGGAGGTAAGTATAATAATATAATGTATGAATTTCGCTTTGATGATTTTCGTAAGCCCAAGATCAATGAGCGAAAAGAAAAACAATAAAAGGAATACAATAAATACGGTACGTGTGTTCCCGGCTCCATAAGTTACCTCATGGGTCTTCATCGAGCCCGAACCTTCATCTCCTTTTGATTCGCTGGGCCCAACAGCTTTCCCCTCTTTCTTGGGTTCTTCCTTAGGGGCTTCTTTGTAGTTTTTGATGTAAGCGAGGATCCCTTTTATTTGATCATCGGTCAGGTTGTTGTCCGGCATTGGGATCTTGTATTCATCAAAAATCTTTACGGCCTCTGCATCGCCATTCTTGACCATGGTTTGTGAAGATTTGATAAAGCTGATAAGCCATGCTTCGTCCTTCAATTCCGTAATGCCTTTTAGGTCGGGGCCTACCAACCTTCCCTTGCCAATGGTATGGCAGGCGCCACAAGTAGCCCATTCCGCGGGAGCTGTGTTTTGTGCATTTAGGTTAAAGGTGAAAAAAAAGGTGAAAAGAAAAAAAACGGGAATGATTGTAAATCTATTTTTCATTTGCAATATATTTATGATCTTTCAATTACAAAAAATTAAATTACCGGGTCTTTGAATATCTTTTAACGAAGGCGCAAATGTACAAAATCAATTTTAAAAAAGAAGTATTTGAATACTTGAATTTTTTATTTTGATTGAATTTAAATAATGGAAGGAAATTGAGGAGAAGAAAAATTTAATCCTACTTTTGACCATCGAATTTATGTTATGACATTGATTGAAATTACCATATTGATTGTTGCCGGATTGCTCGTGGGCTTTATCAATACCCTGGCAGGCGGGGGTTCCATTATTTCCCTTTCGCTCCTGATGTTTTTGGGATTGCCCGCAAATGTGGCCAATGGCACAAACCGTATTGCCATCTTTATCCAGAATATAGCGGCAGTTGGGAGTTTTGGGCAACAGAAAGTATTGGACCATAAAAAAGGCCTATGGCTGGCACTTCCTGCGGCCATTGGCTCAATTGTGGGTGCATTGATCGCCATTGACGTGAACGAGGAAATTATCGAAAAAGCCATTGCCATTGTTATGTTGGTGATGATGGTGGTTATCCTTTATAAGCCCCAGCGTTGGCTTGTTGGCCAAAAGGAACTCCAGCAAAAAAAAGTAAGTGCCTGGCAGATGCTTCTCTTCTTCTTTATTGGCATATATGCCGGATTTCTACATATGGGCGTTGGGTATGCCTTGCTGGCAGGAATTGTGCTCGGTGCGGGTTACGACCTTGTTAAAGCCAATGCCATTAAGGTACTGATCGTCCTGATTTGGTCACCGATAACTTTGTTGATTTTTGTTTTGAACGATCAGGTGAATTTTGCTTACGGGATTACGCTGGCCATCGGTAATTTTACCGGGGCTCTAATCGCATCACGGATGGCCGTGAAAAAAGGAGCGGCTTTCGTGAGATGGGTTATCATTGCCGTAATCCTGATCACAGCGGCCCATATTTTTGGGTTGATAGATTTCCAGTCTTTTGTTTCCGTTAAGTAATAGGTCACATCAAGTGTTTATAATCTTTGCCCCGGATCCTTAATGTGAGTTTTATCGGTACAATTTGAAAGTATATGCTTTGGTGGACAAACGATCTGCTGAATATGACAGATGAGGCAAAACCTACACGGCCAAAGTTTAAATAGTAAATGCTTGATTCGATGCCATACAATGGATAATAATTATCCTCCCCAATGGCCGGTGAAACGGAAATGGAAGCAAACAGAGAGACCTCAAGGTCGAAATCCCGTGCAAGTTTACGTTTTAAGGAGTATTTGAACCTGATAAAATCCACGGAAAAGCGGTCGAAAAAACCACCAATGGAATCATGCAGTTCATTGTAGTATCTCTCGTCCGTTGCCAAAATCAGGTTTGCCTGATAAGAACTTATGCAATAGGAAAGTGAATATTTTGAAGGTTCCCATCTTTTTGGCCTGAACGTATGGTTGATGCCCACACCAATAGGGGCAAACTCCCAAACGGTATATCCAATTTTCCGAGGTGTTTCTTTTGGGTCTTCATTGTTCTGGCTTATTGCATTTGAAAAGGGGGCCAATATCAGGAAAAACATTAATAACAGTCGATTTCGTTGCTTCTGTGCAAATATTTTCTGATTGTATTCCATTTCAATAAGTTTTCATAATTTTACGGACGATTTCAGGATTGGTTTTTATTCTCTGGTCTTGGATTTTTCAAAAGGTAAAAATCAAATATAATACAGATATGTCAGGACATAGTAAATGGTCAACCATAAAAAGGAAAAAGGGGGCAGCCGATGCCAAGCGTTCAAAAATGTTTTCAAAAATCGTAAAGGATATTACAATAGCCGTGAAAGAGGGCGGGCCTGATGCGGATTCCAATCCCCGTTTAAGGATGGCCATTACCAATGCCAAGGGTGTAAGTATGCCCAAA
>JAJRTT010000368.1 GCA_024278155.1 Bacteroidota bacterium
GTTTTTATGTTCCTTCAGGCTATCTTTTCCCAATTCCAGCATATCACCCAGAATTAAAACTTTGTTGTTCATTGGACTTTGTGCAAAACTATCAATTGCGGCTTTCATGCTTGTTGGATTGGCATTGTAGGCATCAATGATAATTTCATTTGACTTTGTTTTGAGGAATTGCGATCGTTGGTTTTTGGGTTGATAAGCTTCGAGGGCATTTTTTATCTGAGTTGCACCGACATCGAAATATTTTCCAATACAAACCGCTGCCATCATGTTTTCAAAGTTATAAGCCCCAACCAGCCTGGAGTTCACATTAACTGGATTTCCATTTTCAGAAAACGCCATGTTGATAAACGGGTGGGATTTTGTCAATTTTCCCTTAACAAAGCAATTGTCAGTTGTTCCATATGAAATCCGGGGTATTCCTGCTGCTATCCTTTTTAGGAGTTTATTATCTTCATTTATAAATATTTTTCCTTTGGCGTTTTTGATAAAAGAGTACAATTCGCTTTTCGCCCGGATTACACCCTCAAAGCTTCCGAAACCTTCAAGATGGGCTTTGCCAATGTTTGTAATTAAACCAAAATCGGGTTGGGCAATATCACACAGCGCTGCAATTTCATTTGGATGGTTTGCCCCCATCTCCACAATGCCCATTTCCAAATCCTTTGAAAATGAAAGCAATGTCAAGGGAACGCCGATGTGGTTGTTCAGGTTTCCCGTGGTGGCTTTTGTTTTATGCTTTTCAGACAATACTTCCCTGATTAATTCTTTGGTCGTGGTTTTCCCATTCGATCCAGTAATGGCTATAATCGGGCAGTACAATTGCTGACGGTGAAACTTGGCAAGTTCCTGAAGGCTTTTCAAAACATCTTCCACCAGGAAAAACCGATTGTCTTTTTTATGTTCCTTTTCGTCGATTATCGCAAATGCGGCTCCTTCTGACAGGGCATCTTCTGCATATTTATTTCCATTGAAGTTTTCACATTTCAGGGCAAAAAACAGTGAACCTTCAATGATGTTTCTTGAATCGGTGGAGATTTTTGGATGTTCGAGGAAAAGCCCGTAAAGTTTATTTAGGGTGGTTTGCATGGAAAACAAAATTATAAAAAAACCCCATCCTTGAAAGAATGGGGTCATAAATATTTTAAATGATGGTTAATATCCAATGGGGTCGCCTACACGGTCCATCGCACAACGGAAACCAATATAATCGGTTGCATGGCTTTCGTCAAGGAACCTGCGGGTTGCGGGCATCATCCAATAGGCTTCATCTTTCCATGAGCCACCTTTGTAAACCCTTGCGTTGTCATTGATCATCGATGTAACCGAATAATCGTACATGGTTGATGAATGTGAATCCTCATCCTGCCTTACCCATTCTTCCTGGTTGATTGTCGATTGAAAATCACCATCTTTATAATTGATGTTGTTTGCCTTCCTGTAATTTCTTCTGTCAACCAAATCTTCAGCCGGGATTTCTTCATATTGAATTCTCCCCAATTCATCTTTCTCGGCAATCAGTCCTTCGGAATCCCTGACTTTTTGTTTATATACATTTCCCCTGAAAGGGCTAAGGTCGTCCATGTCTTCATAAGAAAGGGGGCGGTAAACATCCATCACCCATTCACTTACGTTTCCTGCCATATTGAACAAACCATAATCATTTGGCCAGAAGGAACCGACCGGGGCCGGGCCTATTGCACCATCGTTCAGGTTTCCGGCCACACCGGCATAATCACCTCTGCCGCGTTTGAAGTTGGCAAGGAAACTACCATAATAATGTTTGTCATTTGTACGGAGTACATGGCTGTTCCATGGATATATCCTTTTATCGACTATTCTCTCGTAAACGGTATTGCCATATAACCCAAGTGCGGCATATTCCCACTCGGCTTCTGTCGGTAACCTGTAACGAGGTAATATAATCCCATCTTCCATCCTTACCTTTCTTTCTCCCGTACTGTTGGGGTTCAAATCCTGTAGGTTCTTATTTACCAAACCATCATATTGTCCGGTAAGATAAGCTTCCGTGTTGAAGTTGTTTTCATTCAACTGATCGGGGTCTGGGTCGAGGATCCCCCTGTCAATCAGTAATTTCTCATTTACCCTGTCCGTTCTCCAGGCACAATAATCATTTGCCTGAATCCAGTTAATTCCGACTACCGGATAATAATGGTATGCGGGATGCCTTAGGTAAAGCTCTACCATTGGTTCGTTATATGTTAACTCATCGCGCCAAACCATTGAATCGGGTAGGGCTTTTGTGTAAACCTCGGGATAGTCGGTTCCAAATACGCGGTTCAGCCAGTAAAGGTATTCGAGGTAATCCACATTTGCCACTTCGGTTTCGTCCATATAAAACGAGCGGACGGTAACCCTTCTTTCCGTACTGTTCCACTGATAGGTGGGGTCATCGTAATGAAGGCCCATTGTAAATGTACCTCCTTCAACCATAACCAGGCCCGGGCCGGTAATCTGACCTTGATATTCGGTTACCTGAAAGCCCCCGTTTTTTGAACTGTTATAATCCCATCCGGTAGTAGCGGATTCGCCCCCGTTCTTACAGGAATTAAGAGAGAACAGAGCCCCAATCAACAATAAAGATAATACGATTTTGAATGTGTTCATTTTTACTTAAATTTTTGCTGCAAACATAACTAAAATTCAGGACATTTTATTGCACCCGGTTTATTTCTTTTATTATTACAATTAACAAAAAAGGCCAGTGAAAGCTCGTGAGCCCCGCCAGTATTGCTTTTTAGCTTTGATAGGGTTAGGTCATAAGAGTATCCGAAACGGAATTTTTTTTGTTTTAGCCCAATGGAAAACAACGCACCGTCCGGATTGCTGAAATTATGCCTGTACCAAAAACCTATTGTTATCGGTTGTTTTTCTACGTAAAAGCCTGCATTAAGTTGCCTTGCATTTTGTTGTTGCTGATAGAGGATGTTGGGGGAAAGGATAAAATTGCCCGAATTGTTCCGGTAACTTCTTCCGCCCAAATCGAAGGTCATACCAAGATGGGCCGTGTACTTCAAAAACAAGGGGCTTTCGTTTTCTGCATAATATGAAAGGTTTGGTTGGGTAAGATGGTCAACGGCAAAGCCCAAATAAAATTTTTTCCTGATTCCCAAAAGCAGGCCGCCCGAAAAGTCGAGCGCGGAAACGCTGAGTTTGGAAGGAATGGCTTCACCCGACATCCCAGGGTTGATGTTCCCCGTTGCCGGATCGATCATATCCTGAAAAACAAGCTTGTCCCAATTCAACTTTTGCATATGGTAAGTTGCTTCAAAGCCGGCATTCAGATCGGCATCCCCACTCAATTTCAAGTGATAGGAGTAAATGGCACTTATCCTGTTTGTGGTAATGGCCCCATTTCCCAAATTATCGGAATTGAACAAAAGCCCCACTCCACCTGAAAGTGCCTCGACATAATAATCGGCAGAGGCACTGTAGGCAACAAAGGCATTGGGCAAAGCAGGCCATTGATTGCGGTAGTTCAGCATTATCCTCGAACATTCGCCCGTTCCGGCAAGGGCAGGGTTCAAATAGAGCGGGTTTGCGTAGAATTGTGAGAATGAAGCATCCTGGCCGAAAATTTGGGACAATTGTAAAATCAGGGAAAAACCAATAAACCCTTTTGAAAAGATTTGATGGTATTTTACCCAATTTCTTTTGTCCGACAGGCTAGATGTTAACATATACTTGCAAGGAATGATTTTACAATATTTATGGACAATAAACGTTTAATATGTAGTTTTAGTTTTTGTAAATAATTTTTAACTGATAATTAAATTTTCCATTTCTTTGTATCATGAGAAAAAATCTCCTTTTATTTTTCCTTCTTTTAAGTATTCCGGTGTTTTTGTATTCCAATGTACAAAGGTATGAAAGAAGTATCGTTTGGACGGAAGTAAAAACAATTAATGTGAACGAAGACCAAACAATATCTGTTTTGGACTTTCAAGGGGCAATACATGATGCCTCGACAGGCGTGCTTCCAAAGTTTACTGAAGTAATAGCACTGTCAGCAAAAGATTATGCCTTTAAGGTGGAACTTAAAAACCAAATCTTTGAGCCTTTCCCACAAAACCAACTTGCTTTGTTGGCGGATGTTTCTTCAATTGGGGCCGGGATTGTTTTGGACAAGGGCCTTTCGCTGGATAAAAAAATGCCTTATGCATCTGTGTCGTTTATCCCCATCAGGAAAAACGGGATTACTGGATTATATGAACGGCTTATAAGTTTTGAGCTTGTGATCGAGGTTGATGAAAACCAGAATAGCACAAGTTTAGAATCAAAGGAGTATGCCGGGAATTCGGTTTTGGAAACGGGTTCGTGGTATAAGGTCAAGGTGACAAAAGACGGGGTTCATAAAATATCCTATCAGGATTTGGCCGATTTGGGGATGAGCGTAGGCTCCATCAATCCAAAAAACATTAGGGTTTATGGCAATGGAGGGGGAATGTTGCCCGAGGACCCAACAAAACCACGTTATGACGATTTGCAGGAAAACGCCATATTTGTTTCGGGAGAAGATGATGGGAGCTTTAATTCTGGCGATTACATATTGTTTTATGGGCAATCGCCCAATGAATGGAAATATAACTCCGTTACCGGGAAATGGCACAATGAGATAAATGTTTATACAAATGCCAATTATTATTTCATTACGGCAGACCTGGGCGAGGGAAAAAGAGTTGAAGACGGGGAACTTTCCCCGCTCAACCCAATAAATCAGGTGAATGACTATTGGGAGGGCTTTCAGCACGAAATAGATGAAACCAACCTGATAAAAACAGGGAGGACCTGGTACGGCGAAACCTTCGATTTGTTCAATAACATGGTGATAGATTTTGATATCCCCAACCTTGACCTTAATTCCGATATTTATTTTAGCGCTGATGTTGCGGCCAGGTCATTTGTCGGAAGTTCTTTCGATTTTTACGCAAATAACTCCCAAATCCTAAAACTTTCGATCGCCACGGTTTCCACGGCTTCTTATTCTGACTACGCAAAAGTCAAATCAGGGAACGCTTTTTTTAGCCCGCCCGCAAAAAATTTCAGCATCAAGGTGGTTTACAGCAAACCCAATAATATATCAGTAGGGTACTTGAACTATTTTACCCTGAACGTGAAAAGAAAATTGAAGTTTGATGGTGGGCAATTGGGTTTCTCTGATGTCAGCAGCATTTCCGACACCTTGGTCACAAAATATACGATGACCGGTGGTGGACAAAACGTGAAGATATGGGATGTCACCGACCCCTTGAATGCAAAAGGGGTAAATGCAGTTTTTTCCGGAAATCAGATGACCTGGACCATGGAAAACAACGGTTTGAAGAAATTCGTTGTTTTCGATGGAAGTTCGTTTTACCAGGTTGAACTTGCCGGGGAAGTCCAAAACCAGAACCTGCACGGGAACAGTGCATATTATGATTTCTTAATCATAGCACACCCTGCATTTTTGAACCAGGCAAACCGGCTTGCACAGCATCACCGCGATTTTGACAATATGCAGGTCCTCGTAACTTCATTGCCAGATATCTACAATGAGTTTTCGAGTGGGAAGCAGGATGTGACCGCCATTCGTGATTATGTGAAAATGTTTTATGACAGGGCTGAAATGGGCAATGAGCCCAAATACCTTTTGTTGTTCGGTGATGGCTCTTATGATTATAAAGACCGGATACCCGGGAATTCCAATTTTGTCCCTGTTTGGGAATCGGTTACTTCCATGAATGAAGTGGCTTCATATGCCACGGATGATTTTTTCGGTTTTTTGGATGACGTCCCAAATGACAAAATGTTGGATATTGGAGTAGGGCGCTTTGTGGTTTCCAATGAGGCCCAGGCAAAAATTGCGGTTGATAAAACGATCCATTATGCGGTGAATACGGATATTGTGATGAACGATTGGCGGAACATTGCCTGCCTTGTTGCAGATGATGAGGACGGGAACCTCCATCTTAACGATTCCGAGGAATTGTTTGCAATTATCGACACAACGGATAAAACCATGAACGTCGAAAAAATTTATCTTGATGCTTATCCCCAGATTTCCACCCCTTCGGGAGAGCGTTACCCTGATGCGCAATTTGCAATAAACGATCGTATCGATAGGGGGACGCTTGTTTTTAACTATGTGGGGCATGGCGGTGAGTTGGGCCTTGCACACGAAAGGATCATGAATATTGCGGATATCGATAGCTGGACCAATTACGACAACCTTACTGTTTTTATAACGGCAACCTGTGAGTTTAGCCGGTTTGACGATCCCGAAAGGGTTTCGGCAGGGGAGCATGTTTTCCTTAACCCCAATGGAGGGGCTGTGGCATTATATACCACTACACGGGCAACTTATGCCGGTGGAAACAAAAAAGTGAACCAGAATTTCTTTAGGTATTTGTTGGAAAAGGACGCTAACGGTGGGCACATGAGGATGGGTGAAATAATGAGGCTTACCAAAAACCAAAGCAATACCGGTGAAAACGGGAAGAAATTCCTGATCTTGGGCGATCCGGCCCTGCATTTTGCTTTTCCCAAGGAAAGGGTTGTCACTATTTCGATCAATGATATTTTAGTGGAAGAAACGACAGATACCATCAAGGCCCTCTCGGAAGTGACTATTTCAGGGGAGTTGCAGGATCAGCAAGGAAATAAGCTGTCAGGTTTTGATGGTTATTTGTTCCCGATCGTTTTTGACAAACCTTCTCACTTTGTAACGTTGGGGAATGACCCTTCAAGTTATCCGCGCGATTTTTTCGTTCAAAAAAACGCACTCTATAAAGGGAAGGTAAGCGTGAATAACGGGGAATGGACTTTTACGTTCATGGCGCCCAA
>JAJRTT010000369.1 GCA_024278155.1 Bacteroidota bacterium
CCTTCAAGCTTAGGTGAATTTGCCCCGGACCAGTCCATGTTGTGGCAAACCGCATTTCTTATATTGATATCGACTGTTTGGTTGGAAGATGTAAAAGAGCCCCCATCGAAAAAAACATTGTCCAGTTCGGTAGGGGGGCATTTCCCTCCCGGTCCTCCCGATGAATTGTCCCAATGATTAGGGTCGGTCCATGTTCCGTTGCCATTGACCCAGTAGAGGTCGGTGGGCGTGAGCGCTTCAATTGTCCAGTTTACGTTGTTTCCAAGGTTAACTGTTTCCATGGCCAGGAAAGGGGTGTTGCCCGTTGCTTCAATGTCGCGCAACGAAAGGCGTTCGCCAAAAACATTTCCCGTTGTTTTTGAAATTGTTGCCCTCCTTCCATTGTAGGAAGATTTTATCCAGATCGGCTTTTCGCAACTTCCCTTGATCGCAAGGCTATCGTTGATTGTTTGGGTTTTGTCAAATTCAAAGATATATTGGAACCCGGGCGTACATATTAAAGTGTCAAAAACATTTTCCCCACCAAAATCCCCGTCACAATTCAAGTAGGCATATTCAAACGTATTGCCATTTCGGAAATAGGCCATTTTCCTGAAAAAGGAATGACCTATATTGTTGTTGCCAATCACAAAAGCCGTGTCGCCTGCATACAAATATCCAATAAGGTTTGCATCGGTAACCCTCGTTATATCCCCGAGTGTGCAATATTGGATTGTGTTTTGTCCGGAAATGATACCATTGCAATTGAAAATTGCCGTATCGATAATGTGGCTTCCGTTAATGTAATTGTATCCACAGCCCCCAAACAAAACGAAGTTGATGGTATCGCTGTCGTTCACAGTCCCGTAATTGACAAACTCAAGGTAATTGATGGAACAATCGCCATTTACGTTTCCCGTTTGCCCAAAGAACAATGAGTCGTAATAAGCATAGTCAGAATTGTTTTGAACAGATGAATTAAGGCCGGTGAGAATTACCTTGTTATAGGAGAGCGTTCCACTTTCCATATTCGAAAGTGAATAGCCAACCTGTATAACCGAAGTCCCTGATTGAAAATCGAGATTGGCACCATTTAAAGTCCAGCCCCCTGTAACAAAAAAGTGGGATGAACCCAGGACCAGAACCCTGTTGTTTGGATTTGAAGCGTAAAAGTTCGCACACGAGACCGTATTGCCGTTTGTCTCAAAAGTGCCACGGTTAAAGTAAATATTGCTTTCGGTATAAAGTTCGCCCAACAACTTCCACCCACCGCCAATCCCTTCAAAGTATATATGGTTCAGGAATAAATGCCCTGCCAAAGATATTGTATTGCCTGCTTCCGCAGATTCAAAAGTAATGGTGCCATCATAGTTGAAGCCTATTTCCTCAATAAGTTTAAGGCTGCCAAATATCCTTAAGTTTTCGGAACCATCATTTTCGAAGCTTGGCTGATAAAGTGCCCCGGTCCAATCCAGGGACTTGCATACCGCATTTTCGGCATTTACCGTAACAACCTGTCCGGTGGCCGAAAAAGAATTTGCATCAAAATAAACATCGTCTGTGGCCGTGGGAGGGGTGTTGTGCAAAACAGTCCCGCCAGAGGATTGTGCCCAATGGTTGATGTTCGACCAGCTTCCTGTTCCACCAACCCAATAATAATCACTTGCTGATAGGTTTTGGGAAAATGAAAAGAAAACGGAAAATAGAAAGACAAGAAACTTAAGCCTTATTGGTCGGGTATCTGTTTTTCTTTTCATTGAGTTGTTTTGATTTGCCCAACAAAGCTAAGAAAATTTGACCGGATACAAAGAATTCCGCCTTTAAAGTTTTACAAGCCCCCAATTTATAAGGATTCCAAGCCTGAGGTTTTCAGATAAAACAATAAGATGGGAAAAACAATTCAGCCTTTCAGCAGAAATGGCGGGAAAGTCAAGTGCCCTTAGAATTCAAGGAACTTGCAAGGTTCCCTTTTTGTGGACGATTGGCTTGAATAGCAAAACCTTTTAACGATTGACAATTCAAACCCTCCCTGGTAATTGGAAGCTATCCTTTGCTTAGAGACGTTGACATCATATGAGAACAGCATGGTGAAATTATTGTATTCCAAACCAAGTGTCGGCATAATGTCCCTTCCGATCCGTGTCCATAAACCTCCGTGCAGTTTCACATCGGTCATCCCAAAAACCAGATTGGCCCCGACAACGGTCTCGGTAACGCCTTGTTGGGTGATAAAATAGGCTTCCGGCTTGATAATGATTTTTTCGGATAGCTTGCGTTGCAATGTGGCACTGACAATGAATTTTATCCCCACCTTGTTTTCCTCTCCATAAAATGATTCGACGGGCTGGTTGATATGGCTGGCGCTAACGCCCAATTCGTACATCCACTTGGTATTTACCAAATGATGCACGGAAAGGCCAAGATTGAAATCGGTATAGAAAATCGAATTATTTGCCAAGCTCTCACCTGTGGGAAAATTAGATGGGTCAAATCTTAAATTTATGGGGTCCCAACTATCCCCGAAAACAAACTTGTTCAGGTTCACCGAGCGGTTTGTTACCCCGATGCCCACGCCAAGGCTGCCATACAAGGAATTATCGGCGTTAAAGCCCTGTGAGAACGAAGTAAGGAACATTCCCTGTATTTTTGTCAAGGCACCATCACCGGCATTGTCGTAGTAAAGGTTTCCCCCAAGGCCGATCCATGACCTCCGTCCAAGGAAGCTTGGATAAACGCGTGTGTCGCCCCAGGCGGAATATGTCTCAAAAGGGACGGTGAAGCTTGCTGCCTGTTGGCGGAAATTTACGCCTGCCCTGAAATCACATTGGTGATTGCCCGTAAAGGCCGGGTTAACGTACAAGGGTGTCGAATACATCTGCGTATAATGGACATCCTGTGCGTTGGCAAACACGGAAATGGAGATAAGCCCCATTACCAATATCCTATTCAATATCGTGTTCATCATTATCGCAATAGAGTAATATTACCTTTTTTCTCAACAATTTCACCATCAACAAAGATAGCTTTTAGGTAATAGATGTAAACTTCCTGTTCTTGTTTTTGGCCTTTGTAGGTTCCGTCCCATCCCTGGTCCTGATCGTTCGTTTCAAAGACCAATTCCCCATATCTGTTATAAACCCTGAAAGTGAGATCCTGGATGGCAGAACCCATTACTTTTAACTCTTCATTTTGAATAGGCCCTTTACCATCGGGCGAAAAAGCTGTTGGGACATCCACCGTGCCATATGGGAACATGGCGACTTTAACATCTGCTTCTGCCGAACAGCCGTTTAAAATACCGGTAACGAGATTGCTCACCCAAACTGTGTAGGTGATCGTATCCTCACTGCCGTAGGCCGTAATATAACGTTGGTCGGGATTCGGGATTATTATTGTTGGATCATCTGCATCCCATTCGTATGTATCTCCCGGGCCGGCATCGAGTTCGATTGTTTGACCAAAATTCAGTATCACATCGTTGCCAATATAATCTTCCGGGTTCGGGATTTCATGAACTTCAATATTTTGAACTGCTATCGTGGGGCATCCCGTGATTGTATCAAGTACATTTACCGAAAGGTTTGTACTGTCAATTGTTGCAACGGTGTAATTGGTATCAGAACCATCGGACCAATTGTAATAATAACAATCGCCCGGCGGGGAAACATTTACCGCAATGATATCGTCCTCGCAGAAAGGGCCCGGATCAATATTTGCCACGGGCAGGGTATATTCCACGACATTGACAGTATCATAAACCAGGCAATTTTCGCTGTAATCAACTACAATCGTGATCGTGGCTGGTTCGGTGACATCCAGTACAAGGCCGCCTTCGATAGGCTCTCCGTTCCAATAATAAATGGTATTAAAGTCACCGTTGAAATTGATGGCCGATAACTTCAAAGTATCACCGGCACAATATCCGATATCTTCATCTCCAAAGCCATAAATATAACCCTGGGCATTGTCCCATATCCAACCCGGGGGAGGATCATTGGGGTTAGGGAGGGGAGTGCTGTTGATCCCTGCATAAAACTCAGAATTGATACCTTCGGTACCCACGTTCCAAATATTAAGGAAGTCGCTTGAAACAATCCCGTTATCTTGTTTGATTATTGCCAATAGATTAGGGTTCAATGAGCGAATAGTGATATTCTGACATTGATTTCCACGTACCACCAGTGTGTCAAATACTGTTTGTGTCTTCAGTTCCTCAAAATAGAATGTGTTCCCTTTGCCCGGCATTAAAAAGAGGGAATCAAAAGTATTCTCGCCCCTGAATTCAGCATTGGAATTGCTGATGCAAAAATCAAAATCATTGTTGCCCATGATAATCCCAAACTGATTGATAATACACCTGTTAATATGGTGGTTGTTTGCGATCAGGCAATTGGCCGTATCAAGGATCACCACATTTGATTGGGACGTTTTGAACATTCCCGAGCTTGGGCCATTGAAAAGAATGGTGTCCGCAATAAAGTTTCCGCCTATCCATCCCACAGGCCCATTTTGGATTATTACATTGTATTCAACAATGTTATTGCTGTTGACCAAGCTATCCAGAGGGCCATTCATGACAATATTGTTGTATCTCAGTGTGTCGTACCCATCCTTTGTGGCCACAAAACTGAATAATGCATTGTTGGTAATTGTGGAGCCTCCCGCTTCAAAATCCAGGTTGTCACCATCAATTAGCCATCCGTAAGTATTGGAAACCCTCAGGTTGATTTCTGAATTTGAAATATCCAATCCCCGCACATTTTTGAAATCCGAGACCAGGCCACCTGCGTTGATCGTAAAACCATTGGTGACAAGAACCCCATGTTCAAGATAAATAAACCGTGAGGGTGGGTCGAGTGCAACAAGGCTCAAATCATCAAGTAATTCCCATTCACCATTTATCCCCTGGAAAATAATATCGTTCAGCAATAATTTGCCATTTGTCATTATGGTATTGCCCCCTGCCTTATCCCCACTTATTTCATCAAAGTGAAGTACGCTTTCAAAGCGGTAATCCATGCTTTCACTCAATAACAGGTCGCCATAAATGTAGAGATCTGTTTTTGATGAATCGACAAAAATCGGCGTGAAACTTCCTGAATGTGTCCACAGCATGCTCTTGCACGAAATGTTTGGCACCTTAACATAGATGGTATCATTAGGGGCCAGAAAAGACTTGTCGTCAAAAATAACCGTATTCTCTTCTCGTGGCAAACACCCAATCGGAGGGCCCCCGCTTTCATATGACCAATGAAGCCCATCTCCCCAATCACCGGTTCCGGCAATCCACCAAAGGGTATCATTGGGCTGGTCAACCAAAACCCAATTTGTATTGTTGCCGAGGTCAACCGAATGTTCGGCCGTATAGGGTATGTTCCCGTTGTAATCTACTCCATATAAATCCCTGAAGGAAGTGTAATCAATTACCGGATTTGCATATTGGATTTCAATCTTCGCTTGTGTCCCAATGGAATCAGACTGGATCCGGATAGGGGACATACAGGTGCCGCTTACATCAAAATAGTCGGTGATTGTCTGTGTGGAATCATGTTGGAAGAAATACTTATAACTTGGGGAGAATTTAAGTGTGTCAAATGTATTTTGCCCATGGATATACCCGTCATTATAAAAAATACAGGAATCAATATCATTGTTGTTGAAAATTTCCCCATATTCATAAAAGTTGAGATTGCCAATCCAATTGTAGCCCGTCACAACACCTTGTTGAAAAAAATGGGCCTCATTGATATAGTGGCTGTTCATCCCTTTTATTGTATCGTTGATACTGTAGGCCATCACCACGTTCACCGTATCGGCATGTTTCAGCACACAACCGAATGCCCCTGCTTGAAAGGTGAGGGTGTCAATGGTGGCCGGCCCTCCGATCACTTCACCTATATTGGCCGGGGGAAGGTAATCCACAAGGTTGTAAATACAATATCCCTCACTTTTAAGCAGGGATTTGAGGGCATTGAACTCAATGTTATAATAAACCAGGCTGTCGGCGTTCATGCTCTTAATGTGGCATTGGTTGGGCGGTTCGCCCGGGGCAAGGAAAAGGTCGCCCATGGAACGTATTGTGGATGTCCCTGAATAAAACTCCACATGGTAGCCATTGAGCAACCAGGCATCTGAACCTTTTTGATGGACTTCTATCAAAGAGGTATCAAGGCTAAGGATCCTGTCAAGTGTATCTGCTGAATTGAAATTATAGCAACGTACGGTCTGGCCGTTGGTGTTCAGGTTTCCCATTTTAAAAAATACCGTGTCAGCCATATTTATTAAACTGTCTTTCAATATCCAAGCCCCATTGTTCCCATAGAAAAAGCTTTGTTTGGATAATTGCTTCCCGCCCAGTTTAACGGTTTGTGGGTCATAGGTGCCATCAAGAAGTGTATCGTGTTCGGATTCGAAAAAATAGTCACCCATAAATTGGGATTTCATGGGGTCTGAATATTCAAGGGAACCCCATATGCGCATATTGTTTGAGTCTGGGCCCATGAGGATTGCACTATCGGAAAGAGTCCAGAACTGATCATTGCTGCAAGCGTATTTGACATTGACCAATACTGTATCGTTATCGGCTAAACCTGACTGATCTGTTACATAAACGTTGTCACGGATATTTGGCGGGCATTGGTCGCCGGGCGTGACGCCATCAATTAATGACCAGTGTAAGTTGTCGTCCCATTTTCCATTGCCTCCAACCCAATATAATTCGCGGCCTGTAATTTCATTGAAAGTAATTCCTGTATTGTTGTCAATGTCGATCCCATTATTGATGGTGACCGTCCCGCTTCCGGTTTTCATAATATCCCTGACGGACAAATATTCTGTTGTCAATCCCGGGCCATTGTACTTTAATCTTCCCTGAACTGTTTTTTTAGAAGAACTCAACAACGTCATTCCCTTATCACAACCACCAATAACTTCAAGGGAATTCAAAACGGTTTGTTCACGGACACCGGTCGGAACCCCACCTGCATCTAAGGAATCAACACCTATTTGATACCAAAAACCGCTTGAAAGATAAAGGTTGTGAAAGGTATTTGTGCCATTTAACCATCCATCCCCTGCAAATACGGCATCCACTATTTCATTGATGCTTCCGGGAAAGGAACTGACCATACCGTCCGTTTGGAAATAAATGTAATCGGCAAAATTCCTCCCCACAATTTCCCCGGGGACGTTAAAACCATATACATCCATGCAAAAAATTGAATCCAGGTCATTGTCAAAGCCTTCAATCCTCCCCCCCATATCCATAACGAACTTATGGATGTAGGAATCGGATGTATTGACCATTCCAGGTGCTCCAAAGCGTCCGTAATTAATGCTGTCAACTGGCCCTGATATGGCATTGGGTGCAGGACCAAAACCCATAATTACCGTATCGACCGTAAACTGTCCCTCAATACCGGGAGTGTCGTCACCGCTCATGTTCCCACCACCAAAAAACTCTACATAATTGTATTGGGTGCGCAGGCTCTTTGATTCGATCATCCCCGCACTTCCAATTTCATCGCCCAACTTGTTTACATTGTTATAAACCAGGCTTTTCCCGGTACCGTTGAAATTGGTGATGTCCCCCCGATTCGTGATCAATGAGTTGTCCGCTTCGAGGTTCATGCCATTGGCGTTTACCGACCATCCACCGATTATGTATATATCGGAGTTTTCCATGATCAAATGACGGGGGTTTTGGGTGGTTGAGGAAAAGCCCTCGCTTATGATGGTTTGTCCATTGGTGTTCAATGTGCCTTATTTAAGATAGATGATGGGGTCGGGGGCAGCATTTTCAACCAATGGGTTGGCAAGGCGTTCAGCCCAGTTGGTGGTATCCCAGTCGAGGATTGTGTCCTGTAGTATCCAACCACCGGTTCCGTTAAAATAAATGGATGCATTGAACATCCTGCCATTCATGGTAATGGTGTTCCCCATGTCATCTGCCTGGAAATGGATGCTCCCTTTGTACGCATTTGAAACCA
>JAJRTT010000370.1 GCA_024278155.1 Bacteroidota bacterium
GATTTGTATTTGTCAATGACTTGTTGGAAGCGCTTTTTATCGTCAATATATTTAATACGCCCAATGGTGAGGTGGGGGACGAAATTCTGCCTGTCCCGTTTGAAACCCAATTTGTCCATTTCGCTTAAAACCCCTTTGGCAAGTTTTACCAAGCTTTCGTTTTTCTCAATCCCAAACCAAATGACCCGGGGTTTATAGGAGCTCCCGAAAATGCCAATATCCCTTATTTCAAGTTTAAAACCTGAATGCAGGTTAGCAATTTCTGATAAGCTGTTGGATATTTCAGGTATCCTTTCTTCCGGTGTTTCCCCAAAAAATTTAAGTGTGATATGGATATTGTCGATGTTGGCCCATTTGATTTTTTCGTTCCGCAAATTGGTTTTAAGGTTGTAGTAAGTTTGGAGAAAACCCTCCGATGGATTGATTTTGATTGCTGCAAAAAGGCGTTTCATTAAATTAGTTTTTAATTTGATGGTAAATTTACAATTAATTTATACTTTTGCAGCCTCAATCGTTCTTTGAGATTCCTTGAAATTTTATTATCTGGAATTTCAAACTTGGGGCATTAGCTTCCCGAATTGCTCGGGACAGGCAACTTCGCCAATGCCCCGAAAAAAAGGGGCATTAGCTTCCCGAATTGCTCGGGACAGGCAACTTCGCCAATGCCCCGAAAAAAAGGGGCATTAGCTCAGTTGGCTAGAGCGTTTGACTGGCAGTCAAGAGGTCATCGGTTCGATTCCGATATGCTCCACCAGATCAACAGCGGCTTACACGTGTAGGCCGCTGTTTTTTTCGCTAAAGCCTAACAAAAAGCCCCGGGGATTAATTTACGGTCAATGTTGCCGGGCTTGAAGTTTCAGATCCACAATCGCTTAAAATCTGGCAATGATACATATAACCGTTCATGGATGTTGTGGCACCAGTAATCGTCAATGTGGAGGAACCGGTTCCTGAATAAACACCACCGTCCGACAAAGGTGTAAACCCACTGCCTTGGTCCTCTTCCCATATATATATTTGAACAGTTCCAGTTGTTGTGACCGCAAAAGAAGCATTTCCCCCGGTACTGGTAGTTTGATCGGAGGGGAACGATGTGAAGTGTGCCCAATCAAGGATCGTGAGTTCACCGCTGCCCGAAACTGCCGTATTTGAACAATTATCCGTTACCACACATCTATAGTCGTAACCATCCATCCCGGAATAAATATCGACCGAAAGGGATTCTGTGTTATAACCCTGGTAAAAAATATTTACAAAACCACTTCCGCTGTCTTCTTGCCATTGATAGGCCAAGTTGTCGCCATTGGCCATTATATAAAACTGAACGCTATTGAATTCACATCCTTGTGCATCTGATGGGTTCATTGTTATTTGTGCAGGTTGAAAAACCGATAGGTCTGCGGTTTCTGTTGTATCGTTTGGTGGGCAACTGCCGGTAACTATACAACGGTACTGATAATTGTCCATGCTTTGCTGGATCCCCAGGAGTTGGAGGTTTTCTGTGGTAGCACCTGAATAAACGCCCCCGTTTGCAATATTGGAAAAACCACTGCCTTGATCTTCCTGCCAAAGGTATGTCAGTCCGTCACCACTTACCACGGTAACAAAGCTTGTATTGTCTCCTATGCACCCTTCTGAATTGGATGGGTTTGTATTGATTGAAGGGCTGCACAAATTAAGGCTTCCAAGTGTGAACCAAACCTGGCCGGAATAGAAATTAAGGGCATTGTCGGTTGTGTTGAAAATAATCAAGCCCTCTGCGGGTTGTGTGATCTGGTCGCGTTCCAACGTTGTCATCCTTGGCAATAAAAGCCCTTTACTGTTGCTCGACACGTCCAACATGGCCGAGTTGTCCGGGTCGTTTCCCGAAGTGTTTATCGAAACCTGTGCAAAAAGCATTGTTGAACAAAAAAGGAAAATACTTGCAAAGACAAGCTTTGCGAACAAGGGCTTTAATAAGGCTGTTGTTTTGATACCGATCATAATATTGGGTTTTTTTTGCAAATATATAATTTCTTGGCCGATGTACAAATTGCCGCACACCTCATTTTCTTTTTCCTAAAACAATATTGACGAGAAATATTATCTTTGGCAAATTCGCCGATATTCAAATTTATTTTACAACATGATATATGCAGTTACAGGGGCAAGCGGGCACATTGGGAATAACCTATGCAAGGAATTGATAAAACGGGGGCATAAAGTAAAAGCCTTATTGTATGAAGATGTGGATGATTTGAAAAGGCCGGGAATTGAATTGGTGAAAGGCGATGTTACCGATAAAAAATCTTTGATGGATTTGTGCAAAGGGGCCGATTGTGTTTTTCACCTTGCCGCCCGGATTGCCATTGATGAAAAGGACAGGGGTTTGGTTTACCAAACCAACGTAAAAGGTACACTAAATATCATTGAAGTTTGCCAGGCTGAAAAAGTGAAAAGATTGGTGCATTTCAGTACCATCCATGCATTTGACCCGATCCCGATGGACAAAGTGTTGGATGAAAACCGACAGCAGCTGAAGCAAACGAAAATGATTTACGAGCAATCGAAGATAGAAGCCGAAAACCTCGTTATGAAAGCGATGAAGGGGGGACTGGATGCTGTCATTGTTTATCCCACGGCGGTTTTTGGCCCCAATGATTTCAAACCTTCCTTGCTGGGCCGGGCATTAACAAGGATGTACAACAATAGTTTGCCAATGTTGGTGGAAGGGGGCTACAACTGGGTGGACGTGAGGGACGTGGTGGATGGTGCCATTGCTGCTTGCACAAAAGGCCGGAAAGGTGAAAAGTATATTTTGTCGGGCCATTGGACAAGCTTGAAGGGCTTGTCGGAAAAGATAGGTGCTCTTTTGAACAGGAAAACCCCGCACTTGACCGCAAGTTTTTGGCTGGCACGGATCGGTGCCCCGTTTATCCAGGTTTATGCGAAAATCAAAAAAGAACATCCTTTATATACCAACGATATGATCGATATCCTTAAAATGTCGCATCAAAATATTTCATGTGAAAAAGCCAGAAATGAATTGGGGTACAAATCCCGCCCCATGGAAGATTCCATCCGGGATACGTTTAACTCTTTCGAACAACACGGAATGCTATGATAACATTGGAAACCTTCAATATTATTGTTTATATTTGGATGGGGATGGCCTTGATTTTATTTCCGGTCATGTTGTTTGTTACCGTTCCTTACGGACGGCATTCCACCAAAACCTGGGGGCCGATGGTGAACAACCGCTTAGGTTGGTTCGTGATGGAGTTCCCGGCCTTGTGCCTGTTTGTCTTCCTAACGCTAAAAGGACAGGGTTTTCCACATTACATTGTTTTGGGCGCACTCATTTTATGGTTTATCCATTATTTTCACCGTTCCATTATTTTCCCCATGCGCATACATACCAAAGGGAAAAAAATGCCGGTGGTCATTATGTTGTTTGCCCTGTTTTTTAATTTCGTGAACGGTAGCATCAACGGTTACTGGTTTGGCTATTTGTCGCCCGGTTATCCCGAAGGCTGGCTCAGCAGTTTTCAGTTTATTGGAGGTGTTGGTTTGTTTGTCATCGGGTTTTTTATCAACCAGTACCACGATCGTCTTTTGATCATGCTCCGTAAAAGCAGTACAAATGGATATAAAATCCCCTATGGCGGGTTGTTCCGATATGTTTCCTGTCCGAATTTCCTGGGCGAAATAATTGAATGGGCCGGGTTTGCGTTGATGACCTGGTGCCTGCCCACATTTTCCTTTTTTGTATGGACACTTGCCAATCTTGTCCCCCGCGCCCTCGACCATCATAAATGGTACAAAAGCCATTTTGGGAATTACCCAAAAGAGCGGAAGGCGATTATTCCAGGGGTGCTTTAATTCAACTTATCGGTATTGAACAAGGTCACATTTCGACTCCGCTCAATGTGACTGCTGACTACTCCACAATCAACTTCCTCCTCACAATCCCCATTCCCGATTTCACTTCCACAAAATACA
>JAJRTT010000371.1 GCA_024278155.1 Bacteroidota bacterium
GGATATGAAAGTAAGCGATGTATCTTTTACACCTTCACCTATCCCTGGATTGGCAGGTGGGTATTTTGGCGACTATTTGGGCATAAGTGCTTATGACGGCAAAGTTTACCCAGTTTGGACCGACAACAGGTCAGGAAGAGCCCTGGCCTACACTTCACCTTTGGATTTTGGAGGAAATTGCGTGGCTTCCGGGGGATGTTCAGAACATATTGCACAAGTTGAATTTGGTTCAATCAACAATTCATCCGCTTGCGATGGATATGCCGATTACAGGGATATTGTCAATGACCTCCCTCTCAATGCCACAGAAGACATCACGGTCACAAATGGCGTAACGACATGGTCTTCCGACCAATGCGGGATTTGGGTCGATTGGAACCGCGATGGTGATTTTGACGATGCCAACGAAACCATTGCAGTAACAGGGACACCCGGCGTAGGCCCTTATACGGCATCCATTACACCACCAGCAACAGCAACCTTAGGAGAATGTACCTTACGGATAAGGATAACTTATACGGGCGCAGTTGATCCATGTGGAACAACTACTTATGGTGAGGTGGAAGACTACACCATAAACCTGACACCAAAAATCGCAAACGAATGGATTGGCGTTTACAATTATTGGTGGCACAATGCAAACAACTGGTCCTTGGGGCACATCCCAACTGCTGATGAGGATGTTGTTATTACTTCTGCTGGTTATCAACCGCCAAAGTGCGATGGCGGATACATTGAAGAGTGCAACGACCTCACAATAAACACAGGTGGCACGCTGAACATGGTGGATGGCCAATTGACAACAAATGGCAATATAAACATAAGCGGTACGCTAGGCATGATCCACAACAATGCGGAAATAATTTGTTACGGTGATTTTGCATGGAACTCGGGCTCAAGTGCCAATTTTACGAATGCAGCATTTATCAGGGTTTACGGCAACTGGAATTTCAACCCCGGGGCAAATGCAAACTTTGCGAATGGCTTTGTTGATTTTGTTGGAACATCAAGTAAATGGGTGAGGGCATACAGCAACAACTGTAGTTTTTATAATATTTGGGCGCACAAAACAGGAGGTGCGGCGGTTAGAATAAGTAATCTTTCCAACAATGATTTGGTCGTGAACAACCTGGCATTTATATATTCAGGATCTATCCTGGAAAGTTGGTCAAGCAACAACCTGGTCATAAAAGGCCCTTTCAATTATTATGGCACATTTGATTTCACGCAATTCTCGAATACCGGTGCAGTTGTTTTTGATGGGACAACCCAGGCAATCAACAATTACAGCTCGGGTTCCGGTGTTTTCAACAATGTAGTTTTCAGCTCAACCACAAGTTCCACATTATATAACGAGGGCATTACGGTTATGGGCGACCTAACTATTCAAAGTGGCAGTTTCGATTCCAACGGGCTCGGTGTCGAGGTACATGGAAGCTGGAACAATACGGGCGGCACCTATGCGGCCAATGGCTCAGCCGTTACATTTAACGGGAATGGATTAAGCTCTCCACATGATGTCAACGGAACCAACACCTTTTATGATGTGGTTCAGTTAAATACAGGAAGCTATCTTCGGTTTAATGATCCTACAACAATTTCAAATAACCTTGAACTACATTATTTTTCCTGGGCATATGACCTGATGACAATTGATGGGACTCTCAACATAGATGACGTTGCTTCAAAATTCAGTGTTTTTAGTGGGGATGCAACCGTAGCTTCTTTGGACCAGGGAGGTGAAATAGTTGTTTCCAATGGTGTGTTTACCGCCAATGATTTATTTGAAACGGGTATGGAAGGTACTTATAATTTGATTTCCGGTGAAATTAACCTCACACAAGATGGGGCAGACTATCCCGATTTCCGTGCGGATATTACCATTAGTGATGGACAGTTTATAATAAATGGAGGTTTAGGAGCCAGTTGGTGGGCCTATAATGGAGATGCGTCCCTTACCATGTCGGGCGGAATATTCGATTTCAACAATGCAGGTTGCAATGTTTACGCTTCCGCAAACACCCTCACCTTAAACATTACGGGAGGAACAATCCGAACGGCTGGAAGTTTTTTAGTCGCTAATCCCGTATATACACCAACCACGGGTTTACTTGAGTTTTACTCTGCGGATAATGGGAGTTTCTCAACGGCCGCCGGAACAAATGTATTCGATGTACTGGTAAATAAAGCTGCAAAATCAAACGGCAAAAAGTTCAAATTATCTGAAAGGGATATTGCTGCAGGCATAAAACCAGGTGGCGGGGGAAGCCCGAAGGCCAATATGGTAAACCTTTCATCTGACGTGGATATCAATGGCAATTTCACAATTGATGGGGGTATTTTCAATACCATCAGCTATAATATGACTGTTGCAGGCGACTGGACCAATAATGTTGGCGATGGCGCGTTCCTCGAGAATTCCAATTTGGTTACTTTTGATGGGAACTTGGATGCAGATATCACAACCGATGAAACGTTTTACGACATGAACCTTAGCAAAACTTCCAGCTTATGGTATGCACTTGAGCTAATGGGTATCACCCTTAATATCTCGAACAATCTAAATATAACAGGGGATGCTATTGAGATGAACACCAATTCCACATTGGATATTGGGAACGATATCAATATTGCCGCAAATGCCGGTCTTAACGCATGGGGCGATACGGGCCTAAGTATTTTTGTTGGGGGGAACTGGACAAACGGCAATACCGATTGGAACACTAATTACGGCTACTCACCAGACACAGAAGTACTCACTTTTGATGGAAGCTCCGACCAAATCATTACAACAAATGCCGACAGGGAAGATATTGGAAACCTTGTCATTGATATGTCTGGTGGTGAATTCCGGTCGAACGACAGTATCAACGTGATGCACGACTTTACATTGACACAAGGTATATGGTACGACAACGTAACCAACCTTACTCACTATTTCCAGGGCAATTTCTATATTACGGCTGGAAATACTGCCGGCTGGAAATCCATCACAGCAAACACAGTAGTTTTTAAAGGGACTGGCGACCAAACAGTCTTTAACCCGTTTGGTTTCTGGTATTTTTACAGAATGATCGTTGACAAAACCGATTTTGCGAAAAAGAAGGCATCATTCACCGAAGGTACGGAAATGGCTGAAGTAGGCCAAAACCAAAATGGAGGAACAAAAGGCGAAAAAGCCATGTTGGTAACCTTGACCTCTTCCCTTGACATTCAAAACGGGACAGACCCCGGATTGACAATTGAAGAAGGGACTCTTGATTTAAATGGCAATATGTTTTATACCATGGGCGACATCAACATTAACGATGGCGGAAAACTTATTGTTGATGGGGGGGCAATACTTAAGGTGAACGAGGGTGATGGCTTATGGGTAAACTCCGGAGGCATCCTTGAAACAATAGGAACAGCTGGGAACAATGCACTGATAACAAACCGAAGTACAGGATTTTACAATTTTTCAATTTTGCCAGGTGGGACGATTAGTGCCAATGAGGCCACTTTTGAGGATATGTGGGTAAACGGGGTTTGGGTACAACAGGGTGCAACCATTGATCCTGCCAATGCTTTTACAAACTGCACCTTCCAAAACGGGTCTCCTGGTTGGGGAGGTTTATTGGGCCTCAACAGTGACCAAGCACTCATCTTAACAGGTTTGAAATTCCCCACCAATACTGGCGGAACAAATTTCAATATCTGGAAACTCTCCAATGTGGGTGATTTCACGATTGAAAACTATACCGGTCCTTTCTCTGGTCCAATGTATGAATACGACATCTATGCAAGGGTTCATTGGTCTGATTTTGATGTGGATCTTGACCTTACCGTTCTGCTTGAAGGGCCTTACAATGGTACCAATATGAACACCAGTTTAAGTGCTGCCGGATATGTGCCACTTGCACAACCCTTCCAGCCCGCATTGCCCTATTACGACAATGCAATGCCAGAGTGGTACTATGCAGGGAGCGAAGTAGCCGGTGCAATTCCACCTTCGGCAGTTGACTGGGTTTTAGTTGAGCTAAGGGATTCTGATGACCCAAGTACGGCAGGATCAGCTTCTATTGTGGCAACTAAACCAGGGTTGTTGTTGAGCAACGGCAGTGTGGTTGATTTGGACGGTTCGAGCAACCTGGTATTTACAGCTGTACCATTTGAACGTAATTTATATGCCGTGGTTTACCACAGGAACCATCTCGGTGTTATTTCAAATTATCCGATTAACTTTACATCGGGAAATAGCTTTAACTACAACTTCTCGACTGCTGTTGATCAAGCCTATGGTGGTGCCAGCGGGCACAAACAAATTGCTGTTGGCGTTTGGGGGATGATTTCTGCAGATGGCAATGGAAATGGA
>JAJRTT010000372.1 GCA_024278155.1 Bacteroidota bacterium
CAAGGAACTGATAAATGGTTCAGGAAATGCAAAATTCGAGATGCCCCCGCAGCAGCTATACGATTTCCTTTTGCCCATTATGTTCGATCCAACGGTTGCCTCCAAACGGGTGAGCCTGGATGCGGACAAGGATTTGATAAAAGCTTCGGTATGTAATTATTACGAAGGGGTGACCGAAAAAGAGGTGGAAGCTTTTTATGCGAAAATGAAAGATAGCAACGACCCTGAACCAATTTCCTATGGCCTCAATTCAAAATTGGTGAAAGAAAACGGGCAGGTCAAGGAATTGGTTTATAAATCAGGGGGGCTTTATGGAAAAGCGATCGACCAGATTGTTTTTTGGTTGGAAAAGGCTTCAGGTGTGGCCGAAAACGATTTGCAGGAGAATACCATTGATGAATTGATTGCCTATTATAAAACCGGCGACCTGAAGGAATTTGACAAATACAATATCAGTTGGGTAGAAGATTCACTATCGCATATCGACTTTGTGAACGGTTTCATCGAAAACTATGGCGATCCCCTTGGGTTGAAAGCCAGTTGGGAATCCATTGTGAACTTTAAGGACTTGGAAGCCAATCACCGGGCGGAGACCATTAGCGAAAATGCACAATGGTTCGAGGATCATTCCCCAGTTGATAAAAGGTTCAAAAAAGACAAAGTGAAAGGGGTAACGGCAAAGGTAATTACGGTTGCCCAGTTGGGCGGCGATTGCTATCCCTCAACGCCCATCGGCATCAACTTGCCCAATGCCGATTGGATCAGGAAAGATTATGGCTCCAAATCGGTGACCATCGAAAACATTACCTATGCTTACGACCAGGCTTCCAAGGGAAATGGGTTTTTGGAAGAGTTTTGTTATTCAAAAAAAGAAATAGCCCTTTCACGGAAATACAGTTCCCTGGCCGGAAACCTCCACACCGACCTGCACGAATGCCTGGGCCACGCTTCCGGGCAACTGCTCCCCGGCACCAGCCCCGATGCCCTAAAAAATTATTCGTCCACCCTTGAAGAGGCCCGTGCCGATTTGTTCGCGCTGTACTACATGATGGACAATAAACTGATCGATTTGGGGATAATGCCCAACCTGGATGCAGCAAGATCGGAATACAATGGCTACATCCGCAACGGCCTGCTAACACAGCTTACCCGCATCGAGCCAGGGAACGATATCGAAGAGGCCCATATGCGCAACAGGCAGTTGATTGCCAAATGGTGTTATGAAAAAGGGGCTTCCGACAATGTGATCGAAAAGAAAACAAGGGATGACAAGACTTTTTATGTGGTGAATGATTATGATAAACTCCAGGCACTTTTTGGTGAATTGTTGGCCGAGGTCCAGCGGATAAAATCGGAAGGCGATTATGAAGCCGGGAAAAAACTGGTTGAGGATTATGCCGTGAAAGTGGACATTGACCTGAACAAAGAGGTGAAGGCCCGATTTGATAAATTGAATATTGCCCCATACGGAGGTTTTATAAACCCGGTACTCTCACTCGTCGAAAAGGAGGGGGAAGTTGTTGATGTGAGGGTTTCTTATCCCGATGATTTTGTTGGGCAGATGTTGGGGTATTCCTCTAAGTATTCTTTTTTGAATTAAAAAACGCTTCCAGGTCTTGCAAAAAAACGCTTCCAGGTCTTGCAGACGCTGGAAGGTTTTTTTAAAGCTTCAACACCTCACTCCCTGCCAACAAAAAAGCCCCGCTTACATATATTTCGGAATCCTCTTTTTCAACATTATCGGGGTCCCGTGAAACGGATTGCCCCCAGCAGACTTTTCCATCTTTGCCCACTGCATTGTACAAGGCTTGCCAGGCTTTGTTCACTACGGGCAGATAGGTTTCTTTGTCCAAAATTTTATTGTTGATTCCCCAGGCCATGGCGTAAACAACAAATGCCGTTCCACTGGATTCAGGATTGGGGTGTTCTTCAGGATCGGAAAGGTTTGCCCGCCACATCCCATCATCTCCCTGAAGGGTTTTTAAAGAGGCTGCCATTGTTTGCAACAGCTTTTCATATTTTGGATAATCAGGGTTTTCTTTTGGCAGGTAAGTCAAAACCCTTGGAATGCTCGCTATGGCCCAGCCATTTCCCCTCGACCAAAGCACCTTTTTCCCATTGCTGCTTTTTTCGGTGCGCCGGGCTTTCATGTCCCGGTAAAAAAGGCCTTCATCTTCATCAAAAAGATAACCGGCAAGCTGCCAGTACATTCTGTTCATTAAATCGATGTATCGCTGTTCCCCGGTAATTTTTCCCATCATGGCAAAAGCGGGTGGCCCAACATAAAGCGCATCAATGTAATCCCATCCCTGTTCATATGCCGGTTCGGTATGTTTCATCCTGGAACCCATGTAATCCCTGACATCCTTTATCATCTTTTCATCCTTTCTAATTAAATAAATCTCAAGATAAGTCTGGACACAGGTCAAATTATTGGCCGGAAAGAACCATTCGTTGCCAACCTGCCAGTTTTGTCGTTCGGCCCATTGAATGGATTGTTCCAAGAGTTCCGGTTTGTTCGTGGCTTTATAAAAAGCCATTATGCCCGTAAAAAAGGTCGAGGTTTTCCAGTTGCGGCTTTTAAATGGTGAAGACTCTTTTATTTGATATAAATTTACTTTCTCCATTATAGCGATAATATTGTCTTTTTCAAAAGCTGTTTGTCCTTGTACATGAAAAGGGTTTGTCAAGACAAACAAGCAAAACAGGAATATCGTTATTAAAGTGGTTTTTTTCATAATGAGCAAAAAAAAAC
>JAJRTT010000025.1 GCA_024278155.1 Bacteroidota bacterium
CCCTTTTTTCTTGATGATAAGTTCGTTGGCGGAATTTAGTCCCTCAATGGCCAGGTCAGGATAACCTGATTCAAAGAACCATGGATTGAAAAACCAGTACAGGTCTTGTCCGGTCACATCTTCAAAAGTAAAGAAAAAATCATAGGGGATGGGGTGCTTTCCGTTCCAGCGGTCTATGTATTCGATCAATGCTTTTTTGAAGAGTTCGTCACCAAGGGTTTGCCTGAGCATTTGATAGGCAACTGCCGGACGGGTGTAGGCAGCTGTCCGGGAGCTTGACCAGTTATTGTGCTGAAAAGTGGGTATCATTAAAGGAAGTTCGACTTCTTGTCCGGCCATATGTGCATAACCTTGCACTTGTCTGCTGAAATAATCGGAACCGGGCTTGTACTCTTCAATAATATCACCCGGCAAAAAGGCGGCCCATCCTTCGTCCATAAAAGCATATTTGCGTTCGTTGGTCCCCATGAAGAAAGGGAAGTAGTTGTGTGATATCTCATGGAAAACCAATCCTGCCAGGCTGCCAAATTCTTTCGGGATACCATCGTTGGCCATCATGGGCGTTTCCATTCCGCCGCGGCGTGTACCATTGCAAAAAGAGGTAACATGAGGATAGGGAAACGGGAGGCCGGGCAAATCAAACGACATATACTGAACGGATCGCCTGGCAACTTCCGCAGCTTTCTCCCAGTAGTCGGAACCATCGGGGTAAACGGCATCGGTGAAAACCCTCCTGCCCGAAACGGAATCGACAACAATACTGCACCCGTCCCAGTTGGAATGGTCGCTCGCCCCAAAGGAAACATCGGGGACATTATCCGCCTTAAAGTGCCAGTTGTGGGTTTTGCCTTTAAGCGTTACTTTTTTGTCTTTGTAATCTTGATGTTTTATTATTTGGATGACTTTATCCGATTCCTTGGCGGATTTATATCGACCCAAAACATCAGTTTGCAAAAGCTCTTCGGCATTTTGCAGTTCCCCGGTCGCCCAAATGAGATAATCTCCTGGAACTGTGATGTTCACATCAAAATTATTGATGTCGTTATAAAATTCAACACTACCGAGGTATTCAACCATGTCCCAACCATCCACATCATCGTAAACGGCAATTTGTGGATACCAATAGGCAACAAAATAATGTCCATCGCTGTATTTCCGCATACGCAAACCCTTTTCGGTCGGGAGGGGAAAATTCCATTCGGCTTCCACTTTCACAGATTGGCCTGGTGGGATTGCTTTGTTCAATCGTACCGAAAGGTTGGTCATTTGCCACCATCCTCCAGCTTTATCAGTATCGTATTCTTCGCCACCGATTATAAGTTTGGTTATCTGTACTCCATCCATTAAATCCCCATCTGCTACCGGGAACTGTCTGGCATTTCCTTTTTTGAAGATATCCTGGTACAACCTGAAAACGATCGTGCGCAAACTGTCCGGGCTGTTGTTTTGATAAGAGATTTCCTCTTTTCCGAAAATTTCATCGGTTTCTGTTTTCAGTTCCACATCAATTTTGTAATCCGCTTTGTTTTGCCAATAATTTTCCCCGGGCTTGCCATCGAAAGATCTTGTTCCGTTTTCATATGCCTTTTGGATATTTAACGGGATATAGTAATCCTGGGCATTGCCAATACATACTACGGACACTAATAAAACGAACAGTGTTTTTGTGGGAGGTGACTGAAGGATATTCATAGTTTGATGTTTTAATTATTGAGTGCGGTCTAATAAGATGCATTTTGCCACAAAAGCTCGAAACCACCAAATCCCACTAAATTTATTTTACTGTAATATAGGTTTTTGTGGGTTTTTGTGTCGTACCATCGGCAAGCCTTCGGCGACCGATGGCATTTGTGTTTTAGTGGCATTTTGATTGATTTTTAGACCAAACTCATTATTAAAAGCCCAAAGGTAAGGAAAAAGATAAATTCCCTGGATTGAATGTGTTTTGTTGAACTCCTTTAGGGTTCTTTATTATCAGGGATTAAAAGGATAAAACGGTATTGGTGCGGATTTTTCAGTGGTTTCTTTATGATAATTCATCCCATGTGAGTTCATCCACCAGCATTTAAATTTTAGATATAAACTGGAAATTTTCTTATGTCTGAAATGCTTGAAGTTTCCAGTCAAAATCGGGTAGGTAAACATCAAGTAGTAACAGGTTGTTAGGGAAACCACGAAGTGGTTAAACAAGGATAACCACAGGTGAAGCCTGTGGATATTCAATTTATGGAGTAAAGGAACACCGGGGGTGTTCAAGAATCCAATCTGTTTTTTTTGTATCTTTGAAGATGTGATAAAACTTTGATTTTTTTAGGGTTAAAAATGAAAGAAGCTGCTTTTTACAGAAAACTTGATAACGGGAAAACCCAGTGCATCCTTTGTCCGCACGAATGTATTGTCAATGTGGGCAAAACGGGGATTTGCCATGTCAGGAAGAATGTGGAAGGGAAGCTTGTTTCGGAGAATTATGGACAGGTTTGCTCCCTCCATTTCGACCCCATCGAGAAAAAACCCTTGTATCATTTTTATCCGGGAAGCACTGTTTTTTCCGTGGGAAGTGTGGGCTGTAACCTGCATTGCCGGTTTTGCCAGAATTGTGAAATCTCACAGACAAGTGTAGGGGATTACCCTTTTTTAAAAGGATACCCTGCAAGTGAAATTGTACGCCTTGCTTTGCAACGTAAGGACAATATCGGGATTGCATATACTTACAACGAGCCCATTGTTTGGTATGAGTTTATGATGGATATTGCACATCTTGCGCAAAAAGAAGGTTTGAAAAACGTGATGGTCACCAATGGTTTTATCAATCCCGGGCCACTTCTGGAACTGATGCCCCGGATGGATGCATTTAGCGTTGACCTGAAAGCCTTCAATGAGGGGTTTTACAAGAATATTACTTCGTCAAAACTTGCCCCCGTCCTCGAAACCCTTAAAACGTTGAATCGAAACAACACGCACTTTGAGATAACCAATCTGGTGATCACCGCCGAAAATGACAATGAGAAAGAATTTACAGAGATGATAAAATGGATTTCTGGTGAGCTTGGTAAAGAAACGGTTTTGCACATTTCACGCTATCATCCCATGTACAAAATGACCAACCCGGCCACTTCTGTCCATAAACTGATGGAGTTTTACCATATTGCGAAGGAATATCTGGATTTCGTTTATCTGGGGAATGTGCTCTCC
>JAJRTT010000373.1 GCA_024278155.1 Bacteroidota bacterium
ATAAAGCTTCGGCATCATCCGGGATTTCGGTTTCTGCTAGATTGGCTATTTTCCGATGTGTTGGCAAACTTAACTTTTCGCCTTTAAATTTCACAAAATAGCTTTTTCCTTTTCCCAGTTTTTTATCCTCAACACCATTGAGTCTAACGGATTTGTATTTTTTGGGATCGGCGAGTCCGATTTCAGTTTCAGTACCCGGATTTCCAATAAGGTCAATGAGAACAGATCTACCCTCAACATTTCGTACTAAATCAAATTCAGTTCCCTTTATGAGTGGCTCATCATAAGATTCAGCAGTAACAATGAACAATGCCGACCGGAATGGTCCTACTGTAACACTTAGCGTTTCATTGCTTTCATAGCTTCCAATAAACTTTTCATGGGGATGGATTTGGATTATCGCAACCTTTTTATTCTTGGCAATCCCAATCTCTTCTGCAATTATCTCATAATCTACAGGAAGCCAGGAAAGGTTGCGCAAACTAACAATCCTTGTTTTATCATTTCCGCGGGAAACAGCAAAAGGGCCATATTTTTCCTCTGGCAGCACCTCCCCTTTTACAAGGATTTCCCCGTATTTTCGATGTAAATTATAAATGCGTGCCAATTTCGGGAACTCATCATCCCTCAGCAACCAGGGATTCCCATAAATTTCAGGTGCAAGGATCAAACTTCTATTGAATGCTTGTAAAACAAGGTCGTCGTCCCAATTGTCCAAACAGGAAGAAAGACAAACACCATGATCTTCTGTGAGCCGTTGGAGACCAGGGACAAGTCCCCTTGATATGGCAGCCGCCCGGTGGTGTGGCGCCGTTACATTGTTGGTCATAAAAACATCGATATAGGTTTCTGCCCCGCCCCAAAGGAAAGTCGTTGCGTAAGCTTTCGCCTTTTCGAGCCCCAGACGGTGGTTCAACAGGATCAAATCAGGGCTGTATTTCCTGCATTCCTGCATCATATGGATAAAGGCATCTTCTTTTTCCGGCCTTAACGGGCCACATACGGCATCGAATTTAAAAAGGGCAAAATCATAATCACGGCACAATCCAACCATCTGATCCGTTCTTTCCTTTTCTTCTTCCTGCGTATCCCCAAACCCGTCAGGCCCTCCCCAAACGCCAAGCCTGATCCCAAGTTGGTTGGCCTTATAGTAAATCGAATCAAAACCATAGGGAAACTGTTTTTTAAAGCGTTCCGACTTCATGCTCCCATAAAAGCGTTTACCATCAATTGCCCCGGCATCAAAAGCGTATATATCCAATTGCATCCCATATTCCATCTTTAACCATTTGAAGAAATCCAGGTTGATCTGGGTTTGTTTCTCGGTCGTTCCTTCATTGGTATTGTTTATCCATGAGAAATACTGCGCTTTTGAAGGCGTCTGCTCATTGGCTCCGGGAAATACGGCTTCCTGGGAATAGGATTTGACCATAAGGAGTAAAAAGACGATCGCAAAGCAGGAGAATTTGTTCACAATGAATTGGGGTTTAGATTTTGAAAAAGCAAAGATAGGTTTTTGCGGAAATGCAATGGAAACGTCAAGTTGCCAAATTACAACAGGCTCATGCCCGGCATTAATAAGGCTCGTATTTAAAATATTTAACATACATTTCGGAGATGGGAGAATGTTTTATCCCCTTCAAAACCGAATTGTTCAAGACCACCTTCATTTTATGCCCGTTGATTTTTTCAAGAATTTTGGCATCCCTGATGCCCCTCACAAAAATCCCGTCATAATATATCCTAATGAGGCCAGGACTCCATTCAAGACGGTATTTGAGAAAATTATTGGCCGGGTTTTTCAGGCCGAACCAATGCCTCTTCCCGCCAATGGAGCGGTTCTCCCCTCCTACCTTATAATGGGCGTTGGTTTCCACGTTCCAGATTGACAAGGGGTTCCAGTTAAATTTCATATAATTGCTCTTTTTGTTGGAATAGGCCTCAAGAATATCAATTTCAGGGGGCCAGGCATCCCATCCCCACATCCAGAATGCAGGCCACAGTTCTTTTCCCGAGGGCAGTTTGATCAAAGCCTCAAACTTCCCATAGCTGAATTTATCTTCACAATAAATCCGACCGGACCCTGTGTTTATTGTAATCGGTTTCTCATTTTCCGGATAGAATTCCCGGGGGTTGTATTGGGTTTTCAGGACAAGGGTTCCCGACGGATCGGTTTTTACCGCAGAGGCATCATACCATTCTTTTGTATCGCTTGGATGATATTCGTTGTCCCTGACGACCCAGGTCCTGTTGCTGAAATTGATGGTTTGCTTCTTCATTTGCTCAATTCTGTTTTTTTTTCGGTTTTTTTTTCTTCCTGGCGGATTCCACCAAGTCATGTCGGAATTGGAGACCATCCTTTTCCGCTTCCTTCATCAACGATCGCCAGTCATCAGGATCCTCCTCTTTGAAATCCAGGGCATTCTGATAATCCTTCTTCGAGATTTCCAGTCTTTGGATACTTTTCCCGAGGTTTTCCTCAATGCCGGCCAATAGCTCTCTTTCTCCGGAACTGCAGAACGAAACAGCTTGTCCCTTTTGGTTTCCACGACCTGTGCGGCCCACACGGTGCACATAGTTCTCCAGTGTTTCGGGCATATCGTAGTTCACCACATATTCCACATTCGGGATGTCGATCCCCCGTGCGCTCACATCGGTGGCTATCAGGATTTTCAAACCACCCTTCCTGAAATTACGCATTGTTCTTTCCCGCTCTTCCTGAAGGACATTGCTGTGAATTGTTTCTGTCAGGATATTTACCCTTTCCATTGCTTTTTTCACCCGTTCGGCACGCACTTTTGTCCTAACAAAAACCAATATTTTTGCTTCAGGGAAATTTCGTACCATATTTTCAAGGAAAAAACGCTTGTCGTCCATTTCGATGAATGCAACGGCATGTTCAATGTTTTTTGCAACCGGGTCTTTTGGGGAGATTTGAATACGGATGGCATTGGTGACAAGGGAATAAGCAAGTTTCTTGATCTTTTCGTTAATAGTTGCAGAGAAGAAAAGCGTCTGCCGTTTCCGGGGAAGATGGCGCATTAAATCGCGGATATCTTTGATAAAGCCCAAATCGAGCATATGGTCGGCCTCATCCAAAACCAGGATTTCAACCCGTTTTAAACTAAGTGCCCCCTGGCCCACCAAATCGAACATCCGTCCGGGAGTGGCAATCAATACGTCCACCCCTTTTGAAAGCTGTTTGATTTGTGGTTCCTGATCGACACCACCGAGGATGCAAAAACTGCTCACCCGGATATGTTTGCCCAAAGTGTTGAAAACGGATTCTGTTTGGAGGGCAAGTTCATGTGTTGGTTCCATTATCAGGCATTTTACGCCATCCGTCCTCCTTCCTTTTGTTTTTCGTTCATTCAGGATATCCAAAACCGGAATGGCAAAGGCCGCAGTTTTACCTGTGCCCGTTTGCGCAATGGCCAAAACATCTTCCCCTTTTAAAATGGGGGGAATGGATTTGAACTGGATATCGGTTGGTTTTTTATAACCCAGTTTGGAAATGCTCTTTTTTATCCCTTCGGAAATAGGGTATTGTTCAAATTTCATTTTTTGTAGATATGGTGCAAAGATAGGAAATAGGTGTGAACCCAAGGTGGGCAAGCCACAAAGTTTTGACAGGATCAACATAATTTACATATTGCAAAATGCAAGTTTTTCCGGGACCCCCCCGCTTTCAAACCTCAACTGGGGTTAATTCAACTATGCCATTCAGTCCGCAAACTCCCGAACGGCAAGTTTCACTGAAAACCCTTGTTGTCCCTGCACGCCGCTTCGCTTTGGCAGGCGGGGTGGAAGATGGGTTGTGAGAGAGCAAATGAAAAAAATCCAGGAAATAAACCTGTCTTTCCCGCTGCCAACGCTATATGCCGGCAACAGCGGGATTGGTTCAACCACGGGAGTTGCTTCCTGCGTTGCAAAACCCGGGGTTCACTGAAAATCCTTGTTATCGTGGAAGATGGGTTGTGAGCTCATACAGGTACA
>JAJRTT010000374.1 GCA_024278155.1 Bacteroidota bacterium
TACCAACCACGGGCTTGTCGTTCCCAGTATATCTGTTACGATCCCAAATGCATCCCCTCCCAATTCCGATTCCATGTTTTGCAGAAAGCTTCCGAGGTTCCTCGTGCTTTGCCGTGTATGGCGGAGATATACATGCACATTTAACCTTCTGTCGGCGGGCATTTCCCTTTTCAATACCAAAAGCCCGTCAGTCCCCACGCCTTCCGGCTCAAATGATATGACGTTCTGCATGGCAGGCTTTACCCTGATGAAAGGTTCCGGCATAGAAGTGACCACCATCTTTTCGGGGTCATCGGGATGCTGGGCAACAATTACAAAATACAGTTTCCACCTTTTTTTTGGACGGTGGATCGTGAGTTCTTCGAACTCGAGTCTTATTTTTCCCATGATAATAGTTTTTAATGATGGCCAATATTTTTTCAAATATACAAATAATAAACCTTGATATGACAGAAAAAGTATTTTTGCATTTTGATTTCATATTTATACGGTAATGATATTTGACCAAAAACTGATCCCCGGAAAACTCACCAGGCGTTACAAACGTTTCCTGGCCGATGTTGAATTGACTGACGGAAGCCTGGTTATAGCGCACTGCACCAATTCCGGCTCCATGAAAAGCTGCATTGAAGAAGGCGCACCGGTTTACCTTTCACCTGCCAAGGACCCAAAACGGAAAACACGTTTTACCTGGGAAATGATCTATTTGAACAATGGCTGGATCGGGATAAACACAAGTATCCCCAACCTTCTTGCTTTTAATGCCATAAAAGATGGGTCTATCGAAAAACTCAAGGGATACACTTTTGTTGAACGGGAAGTTACCTTCGGTGACAGCCGGTTCGACATTTTTGCCACAAACGAAAATGGGAAATGCTTCATTGAAGTTAAAAATGTTACCTATAAAAATGGGAAATATGCACTTTTCCCCGATGCCGTTACCACACGGGGCAAGAAACACCTCGAAACCCTAATGGAAGCAAACAAACAAGGGATACGCGCCGTTATGCTTTATATTATCCAAAGGACGGATGTTGAGATATTCGCCCCTGCCGATCAGATTGACCCTGACTATTCCCAAACACTCAGAAAAGCTTATGCGAATGGCGTGGAAATTATTCCCGTGATAGCAGAGGTTTCACCAGAGAAAATTGAAATCATCAAGGAAATACCTTTTGAATTATAAAGGTATTGAATGCTTTATTTACCTTTGGCCCGTGAAAAAACTTGACAAACTAAAAAAACAGCGTTACGAGGTTTCCATGAAGGTTATTTCCCTGGAATCAAAAGCCAAATTCAAGAAGCTCTCAAAAAAGGAAGAAAAGGAGTTTGGGATTATACGGGAAATGGAAAAGAACCTGGACGAAAAAATCAATGAACTGACCAAATAACAGATTGCAATGGGTTACTATAACAGCAAAACCATCAAAGGCACTTACAAAGACGTAGTTGAAAAAACCAAAGGGCTTTTACAGGAAGAAGGCTTTGGGATTATCACCAGTATCGACCTCAAAGAGACTTTAAAACAGAAGTTGGAGGTAGAATACAAAAACTACACTATCCTTGGCGCCTGTGACCCAAAACTGGCAATACGGGCCTTGCAGTCCGATGACAAAATAGGGACGCTTTTGCCCTGTAATGTTTTGGTGATCGATCAGGGGAACGAAAGTATCGAAGTTGCGTTTATTGATGCGGAAGATTCAATGGGCAAACTCAACAACCCTGAATTGAATATTTTGGCAAGGGAAGTGAACAACACCTTCAACCGTGTTTTGCAGAAGCTCTAAGCTTTCAGGACACACCCTTAAAAGCAGGCATTCCCGGATAGTTGGTTTTAAGGACGAAATAAGGGTTCAGCAATTTTTGATAAAAAGTTATGGGTTATGCGCTACACACTTGTGCACATCTTCTTTTCAAAAATTAGACTCAAAACGCATAACTTTTATCGCCTGACCTATTGCGCAATGTTATTTCCAATAGACAGTCTTTAAGTACGTATTAGCAGCCTATTTTTCAAATTCTTTCCAAACCAAGGCACTGGCTCCCAATATAGCGGCCTCCCCCGGAGGAAGTTCCGATGGCAAGAGTTTCACTTTCCCTTTATAAATTGCCAAAAGGTACTGTTCCAGATATTTTTTCGTGGGTCCGAATATCAATTCGCCTGCCTGTGCCAAGCCTCCAAACAGGAAAATGGCTTCCGGACTTGTATGTGCTACTGCATCCGATAGTTTAAGGCCCAGGGTTTCCCCGGTATAGTCAAAAGCTTCCAGGGCAATCACATCCCCCTTCCGTGCTTCGGCATCGATCATCTTTGCCGATAATTCATTATAGCTCACGTCCCTTAACTTACTTGGATCGTTCATGGTGGACAATAGCTCTGAAACCGTCCGTTTAATTCCAGGGGCAGAAGTGTAGGTTTCGAGGCACCCCCGTCGCCCACAGCCACATTCACGCCCTCCGGGATCAACAATTGTATGACCTATCTCACCGGCAAAACCATCATGTCCGTAAATTAGTTCGCCATTTGCCACAATCCCGCTTCCCACACCTGTTCCAAGGGTAATCATTATAAAATCACTCATCCCTTTTGCCCCACCGTACATCATCTCTCCCATGGCCGCGGCATTGGCATCGTTCGTCAGTACAATAACTTCGTAATCGAAGCGGGTTTTCAAATGATCGACCACAGGAACCACACCTTCAAAATTAAGATTAGGTGCAAATTCAATGGTCCCGTTATAGTAATTCCCATTTGGAGCGCCCACACCAATACCTGCTACTTGGATTTCATCAGAACAATTTTCGATCATGGCCCCAATGGCATCGCCCAATTTATCCATGTAAATGGAATAATCGGTATCCGTTTCGGAAGCGATGTTAAACCGTTCAATAATCTCACCTTTACCATCCACAATCCCCATGATGGTATTCGTGCCCCCGATATCTATCCCAATTGATACTTTTTTCATAATCCTGCTTTTTTCTGTTTATGGCCTTTCCAACCAAAAAAGGCGATGTAAAGATAAGGAATTACCGGGACAACGAATGAAAGATGAACGCCGTAAGTATCCGCTATGGCTCCCTGGACAATGGGGACAATCGCACCTCCAAGTATCATCATCACCAATAATGACGAACCCTGGCTTGTATATTTACCAAGACCTGATATGGAAAGAGTGAATATATTTGGCCACATAATAGAATTAAAAACACCTACCCCGATCAATGTCCACATTGCAACATATCCATTTGTGGAAACTGTTATCAACAAAAGCAATGCGGCCAACAATGAAAAAACCAACAATGTTCTTCCCGGCATGGATTTTCCGAAATAAAAAGCAGCATAATTTACAAGGATAATAATCCCAAAAGGCCATATATCCATTATATGCATCCCACTTTTCAAGTAAGCAGCCAGATAAATCACAAAAAACAAAACAACTGCACTTAGCAACATATAAACTGATTTAAGTGCCTTATTTTTAATTTCGCCCAATGAAATTGCCCCGAGGAAGCGACCAATCATCAAACCTCCCCAATAAAAGGCGAGATAAGTACTGGCTTCTTCTTTTGAAAACCCTGCAATGTTTTCCAATCCCAGGAAACTCACCATGATACTTCCAATGCTCACTTCGGCGCCAACGTACATGAAAATTGCCACCATGCCCAACAAGAGATGACGGAAACGCAAAGCCCCTGTCCCTTTTTCAATATCATCTTTATTGAAGAAGCGCGGCAAGTGAGAAAGCTTGATCAAAACGGCCATCAACAGGAATATCCCGGCAAATATCAGATAGGGGACCTTAACGGAGTCGGCCCCAACGAAATCAGCCCCAACGAAATATTTAAAAATCAGATAGCCGCCGATCAATGGCCCGATGGTAGTCCCAAACGAATTAAACCCCTGGGATAAATTCAGGCGACTGGAAGCTGATTCCCGGTTCCCAAGAATGGCCACATACGGATTGGCCGCAATTTGAAGCAAGGTGAAACCCAAGCCAAGGACAAACAAGGCGGAAAGGAAAAAGCCATAGGAAACCAGTTGGGCAGCGGGGTAAAACAGGGAAGTCCCCAATGCCGAAAGTATCAGCCCATAAATTATCCCATTTTTATAGCCCATCCTGTTAATTGGGTCGCCCATCCGTGCAGAAATGAAAAAATAGAAAAGCGATCCGATAAAATAGGCCCCGAAAAATGCAAACTGCACCAGCATTGCCTTGAAATGCGTCAATTCAAAAACCTCCTTCAGGTAAGGGATCAATATATCGTTCATGCTGGTTATGAAGCCCCACATAAATAACAGTCCGGTAACGATAACGAATGGAACAGTATAATTCTCCTTTTTCATAAAACGGAATTCATGACTTGACTTATTTCGATGCTAAAGTATTGCAAAAAGGGGTATCAATAAAAATAAATGTTAACAAGAACCCCGAACACATGAGAAAAATACTTCCACCGGTTTTAAAAGAATTGCTTTTAGTAAAAGTAAATAGGATGGATAAAGGAAATAACCCTTTGACAATGTACAAGAAAAGAAGCAACAAAAGTTAACGGAATTGCCTTAGTGAAAGTTACAAAATAAGTTCAGTAGAACAGGCATTGTTGTTTTTGTTTTTTACGAGGCGGAAAAACTGCGAACAGCCTGTGCCTCCACTAAAGCTTCAGCGACACGCGGACAGTTTATTCAATGTTTTTCCAACAAAGCAAAAGGTGAAAAGAACTTGCCTAAA
>JAJRTT010000375.1 GCA_024278155.1 Bacteroidota bacterium
AGGTCGTACCAAGTGGTGCCGACAGTGCCAATCAATGGATCGGCCTTTTGCCCGACAATTAATTCAGCCGGATTGACCCGGTCAGGGCTGCTTTCGATTTCAATCTGTTGTACTCTCTTTCTTTTTGCAGTCTTGTAATAATACTGTGAAAAACTGCTTGTGCTAAATAATGCAATTACACTGATAAGTAAGATTTTTTTCATAATGTTTAAAATTTGTGGGTGACTAAATTTTCATGCTGTAAAGTTAGCGAAAAAAACGGCAAGTGGTCATGATTGTTTAAATACTTCTATTCCCTGCTGTTCAAATTGAGTGGGGACCGGGGATGGAAGCTCAATATGGCTTCGCGTAAATACGCCCTGTCAAGATGCGTGTATATTTCGGTCGTGGTTATGGAAACATGCCCCAGCATCTCCTGCACGGCACGAAGGTCGGCCCCTCCCTCGATCAGATGAGTAGCAAAAGAATGCCGGAAGGTGTGCGGGCTGATCGTTTTTTTGATACCGGCCTTTTTCGCAAGGTCTTTTATGATGTAAAAAACCATCACCCGGCTCAACCCGTTTCCCCGGTTGTTCAGGAACAAAGTATCCGTATGTTCCTTTTTGATTTTTTGCAAAATGCGAACCTCGTTCAAATAGATGCCGATGAACTTAATGGCGGATTTGCCAATGGGCACAAACCTTTCTTTGTTCCCTTTCCCGGTCACCTTGATGAACTTTTCGCGAAAGAAGAGATTGGATATCCTTAGGTTAATCAGTTCCGAAACCCTCAATCCGCAGCCATAAATCGTTTCGAGCATGGCCTTGTTCCTTGTCCCTTCGGGTTTGCTAAGGTCGATGGCCGCAATCAATGAATCGATTTCTTCCACGCTCAAAGTGTCGGGGAGTTTGCGGCCGGTTTTTGGTGCTTCAAGAAGTTCGGCGGGACTACTGACAATAATATCCTCAATGAGGAGGTATTTGTAAAAGGCCTTGATGCCGGAAACGATCCTGGCCTGCGATGTGGCCGAAAGGCCAAGTTCTGTCGTCCATTTCAAAAAGTCCTGAAGGTTCCTCAATGTTGCTTTTTCCGGGGAAATCTTTAAATTGCTGATCTCGAAGAATGATTTCAGTTTTCCCACATCGCGGATGTAAGCTTGTACCGAATTTCCCGAAAGAGATTTCTCCAGTTTCAGGAAACTTTTAAAACCGCTTATGTAGTTTTCCCAGATCATTTTTTAATGCGGTAATGTTACAATGTATTAATATCATCATCTTTTAACATATCCGGTCTCCTGCTTTTTGTCCTTTCAAGGGCTTTCTCATTTCTCCACTTTTCTATTTCCTTGTCATTTCCCGAAAGGAGGATGTCCGGTACTTTCATCCCATCAAATTCATAAGGCCGGGTGTATGCAGGTGGCGACAACAAATTATTTTGAAAAGAATCGGAAAGGGCAGAGGTTTCGTCGTTCAATACGCCGGGTATCAACCTTACAATAGCATCGGTAAGCATGGCAGCGGCAATTTCCCCACCGGACAGCACGTAATCGCCCACCGATATTTCCTTGGTAATGTACCTTTCACGGATGCGCTCGTCGATACCTTTGTAATGCCCACACAGGATCAATAAGTTGTTGAATGTTGAAAAATGGTTCGCAAGCTCCTGGTTCAGTAAAGCACCATCGGGGCTCATATAGATTATTTCATCATAAGTTGTCTTTGATTTGAGGTCTTCGATACATTTCGAGAGCGGCCCTACCATCATCACCATTCCCGAACCACCTCCATATTGGTAATCATCAACACGTCGGTGTTTTCCGGTAGCATAGTCGCGAATGTTGACCAAGTTGATATTGACAATGTTTTTTTGTTTGGCCCTTTTGATTATTGAATAATCAAACGGCCCAACGAACATTTCGGGAAACAGGGTGAGAATGTCAATTTGCATTGCTGAGTTGTTTGTTTTCTTCTGCAAATTTAATCATTCTTGCATTACGGTTTGGGTTTTCAGGGAAGCTTAAAAACAATCTTTCCCCACGAAAACGGTTTTTGGCCCGATTAAAATAATTGGGTGAATTGTCTATTCTTTGAAACTTTCGTGCTTTTTATTTGTTTCACACCTACAAAATTTAATCGTTTGTTGTCATGTTTGGTTCATTTCTTCGACTAAAGCAAGCAACCATTGAACAGGAGGTCGTGTCATGTTAACGAAAATAAAGAATCAATAATTAAACTAAATAACAAACTATGCACAAGATTTTCACTTTTATGGTTTTCAGCTTGATCGGGCTGGTTTCCTTTTCACAAGTCGCACCTAATAAGTATTGGGTGAAATTCACCGACAAAAACAACTCACCCTATTCAATAGATAATCCGGGCGAATTTCTTTCCCAAAGGGCACTTGACAGAAGGACGGCCCAGGGAATTGAGATCGAGGAAAATGATTTGCCCGTTAACCCTGCCTATGTCCAGGGCGTGAAGGATGTGGGGGCAACCATTTTAAATGTGTCGAAATGGTTCAATTCAACCGTAATTTACACAACAAGCTCCAGTGTTGTTAATGCGATCAACGCACTTCCCTATGTGTTGTCCGTTGAAAAGGCAGGTGGTCCAAATCCTTCGGGAAGCGATACGGGGAAGCCCTTTTTTAAAAATGAATCATTCAGTCAGATACCTGAAGGGGATTTGTTGAAGTCAGGGACATCCGGGGACAGTTATGACTACGGACAGGCTTATAACCAAATCAATATGCTGAACGGTATCCCTTTGCATGATGCAGGTTTCGACGGGGCCGGAATGATAATCGCCGTGCTTGATGCCGGTTTCTTAAATGTAAACAGTTTAACGGCTTTTGATAGCCTTTGGAACAATAATCAAATCCTTGGGACAAGGGACTTTGTAAACCCGCAAAACCCAAACATCTTCAATTCCCATTATCATGGAAGTATGGTGCTTTCCACCATGGGCGCCAATTTGCCCGGTCAGATGGTCGGGACTGCACCCAAAGCTTCCTATTGGTTGATACGGACCGAAGATGCAGAAACGGAATACCTGGTCGAGGAATTGAATTGGGTTGCAGGTGCCGAACTTGCAGACAGCCTTGGGGCCGACGTGATCAATTCTTCCCTCGGATATACCACGTTTGACGACCCAAGCCAGGATCATTCCTATAGTGACATGGACGGAAATACGGCACCCATTACAATTGGCGCCGACATAGCTGCCAGCAAAGGTGTTTTGGTATGCAACAGTGCCGGTAATTCAGGGGGCTCTTTCTGGCAGTACATTGGTGCACCGGCTGACGGAAACGACGTGTTTTCGATCGGGGCGGTTGATGGAAACGGGAATTATGCTTCTTTCAGCTCAACGGGGCCAACTTCCGATGGACGGATAAAGCCCAATGTTGTGGCACAGGGCTCTGGTTCAACGATTATCTCACCATGGGACGGAACGGTAAGCACGGGAAACGGGACTTCGTTTTCGTCCCCGATAACTGCCGGGATAGTTGCATGTTTGTGGCAGGCAAATCCGGATAAACGGAACATGGAAATCATGGAAGCCGTTCAGGAAAGCGCAACGCTTGCCGGAAACCCTGACAATCAATTGGGTTGGGGGATCCCTGATTATTCAATGGCTAACAGTATCCTAACGGTTATCGACAATGAGATGGACAATAAAGCAAGTATCCTGACTTACCCAAATCCCTTCAATGATGAATTGTTTGTTTCAATGAAGGATGTCCCCGGCGAAATTGGTTCGATCGAATTGTTTGACTTAACGGGCAAAATAATTCTTTCCCAAAATGTGAATGGTCCATTGGAACAAAGCATTAAACTGAATGGTGCCGAGAACCTGGATGCGGGGATTTACTTCATGCAGGTAACGATAAACAATACCGTTGTTACACAGAAAGTGATTAAAAGATAAGGTTTTTTGATAGTAGAATTAGTGCGCCGTTGGAAAAGGTTTTTCCAACGGTGTTTTTTTTATTTGAGGTTTACGGAGGCCTTGTTGAACCCCCTGAGGTAAATGGAGGTAATCACCTTTTTCGTGGAACGGGGAAACTGGCTCTTCATCATCCAGTCATAATATTGGGGTTCTTTTGTAAAAACCGATTCAACAGTCTTTCCTTTGTTCTTCCCAAAGTTGAAAACTTCCTCGCCATCCTCATTGAAAATGATTTGCCCGACCAGGTCAGCGTTTTTTGTATGGAACGAAAACTCGGAAAGGGCATGGATGTCATTTGTGACCGGTACGGATTTCTTCCCGCTCTTATCCTTGTATTCAATATCCCGGTACATGTCCAACTGCGATTTCAAGACTTCATAGGTCGCCATTGCATCGGCTTCTGCCCCGTGTGCCCCTTCCAGTTCTTTTTTGCAATAATACTTATAGGCTGCAACAAGGGTGCGGGGCTCCATTTTATGAAAAATATTCTGGACATCTACCAGGTTCCTCGATTTAACATCAAAATCAATATCGGCCCTTAGAAACTCTTCGGCCAACATTGGGAAATCGAATTTGATGGAATTATAACCGGCCAGGTCGGCATTGCTAATGAAACGGGAAAGGGAAGGGGCCAGTTCCTTAAACGTTGGTTTCTCCTTTAGGTCATCCAGGCTAATCCCATGAATGGCTTCTGCTTGTGGTGAAATAGGGATGGTGGGATTGACCCTTTCTGTTTTGATTTCCGTATTGCCACCGGGCAAGATCTTGATGAGGCTGATCTCAACAATGCGGTCGGCGGTAATACTAAGTCCTGTTGTTTCCAAATCAATGAAAACGATGGGTTTGGTAAGGTTTAGTTCCATTTGAATTTCGATAAAAGAATAATTGCAGAATGACGTTTTATTATGATGTGGGCAAAGATAATCCAAATCGGTACAGCAAACCTTTTAAAAAGGGAATTTTGTCGAACACCATTTTCAAACAAAAAAAACTGCCCCTGTCAATCAAAATTTTGCAAGTAGTAAGAAAGATCAACGTTTGTTTAGGGGCAGTTTAAGTTTCCTGTGCTTGTGCGTGTTGTTATAATATTAACCCTGAGAAACAAATGTTGGCGATACTGTTTTTTTAGCACGATCGGTGCGACATTATCAAATCGTCCGGTTCATGTCAAATCCTTCAAGGTATTTTGCGACCCTTTGCAGGTACATTCCCCCGAGGGCGCCATCCACAATCCGGTGGTCAAATGCCAGGGAAAGGATCATGATATGCCTGATGCCGATTACATCCCCTTCGGGAGTTTCGATAACCACCGGTTTTTTCTTTATGGTCCCAATCCCGAGAATGGCCACTTGTGGTTGGTTGATGATAGGATCTCCGGAAATATTCCCGAACTGCCCGAAATTGGTAATGGTAAAAGTCCCACTCTGGATTTCATCCGGGAGCAATTTATTGTTGCGGGCCCGCTGGGCCAAATCGTTCACGCTTTTTGACAACCCCACGAGGTTTTTTGTGTCCGCATCTTTTATGACGGGGACAATAAGGTTCCCGTTGGGAAGTGCCGTGGCCATCCCGATATTGACATGTTTGCGTTTTATCATTGTATAACCGTCAACGGAAGCGTTTACGAGGGGGAAATCACGCAAAGCACGGGCAGCGGCTTCAAAGATGATGGGCGTAAAGGTCAGTTTCTGGCCTTCCCGCACCTGGAATTCTTCTTTTACTTTATTTCTCCAGTTAACAACGCGAGTCATATCCACTTCATGGTACATGGTCACGTGCGGCGAGGTGCGTTTCGACATTACCATATGGTCGGCAATGAGTTTGCGCATCCTGTCCATTTCAATAAGTTCATCACCTGTGGACGAAGTTACGGCCGGGGCTTGTGGTACTATAGGTGGCGGTGGTGGCGGAGGTATTACTTTTCCGCTCTTCCTGTTTTCGATATATTCCAAAAGGTCTTTTTTCGTAAGCCTCTCATCTTTTCCCGTGCCATTCAGGCTTTCCAGTTCCGTAAGCGGGATACTCTCTTGCCTGGCCATGTTTTTTACCAATGGGGAATAAAACCGGGTGGAAGAATTGAAACCCTGCCCCGTGGTTGTGTTCGTATCAATTGTTGTTTCCTCTTTGGCTTCGGGAATACCAGGGATACCGGCAACGGGTATTTCAACGTTTTCAGTTGCGGCTTCTGCTGAATCAACACTGTCTTCCCCTTCCATTTCAATAATGGCTATCACGGTTCCAACGGCTACTGTTTCACCTTCCTGAAAATGTATTTTTGCAAGTTTTCCTTCAACCGGCGAAGGGATTTCCGAATCTACTTTGTCTGTGGCGATCTCGACCAAAACATCATCTTCTGCAATGGTTTCGCCTTCGTTTACCAGCCATTTGGTTATGGTGGCCTCTATAATACTTTCGCCTAATTTAGGCATTATCAAATCAAATTTCGCCATAATGGGTATGCTTGTTTTGCTGAACTTGTTTCGTGTCTTTCACTTAACAAACACAAGTTAAAAAGGTTTACAAAATCATGAATAATTTTCCCTGTGCCGATGTTCCTTTATTTTATCGGCTCTTGCGCTGTCGCATCCAGGTCGTTCCTGTTATTGCAGACGTTTCCAGGTAGTTCCGATGCTGGAAGGTCTTTTACCTGCCGAGTTCCCTGAACCCCGTGAAGATGATGTTCAAATCGTTCATGATTTTGTAATCACGGGCATACAGCAGGTTTAAACGTTGAACCGTATCGTTGGCAATATCCTTGTTTTTTAAAACATCCGATGGGTAAAGTATGCCGGGCTTTATTTTTGGGAGCTTGTGCTTGTCCGATTCTTTGGTGATCTTAAAACCCACCCAGGATTTCTCCGCAAACAAAACCTTGAAAATATTGGCCAAAAACCTAAAAGGTTTTTTCACGAAAAACAATTCCAACGGGAAAAGCCCAAGAAATAAAAGCGAAGCGGTGAAGTCGAGGAAGCGTTTACTGCGTTTGTTGTTTGCGTTCGAAATGGAATCGAGCTCGATGATAAAAACATCCCCCGAAGTGGTAATAGACTGGCTTCCAATGATGGAAAGGCTTTCGGGAGGTGCAATCTTCAACTCAACCTGTGAGGTGTTCAGTTCCGACATTTTATCGATTATCATCTGCGAAGACATATCCTTCGCACAAAAAATCACTTCATCTATTTTGTAAATGTTGATGATATCCGCCAGCTGGCGTACATTTCCAATAAAACCTTCCTTGTCGTTTTGTTTTTCGTCCATTGCTATCAGGCCGATGAAGCCGGGTTGCGCATTGGTCTTTCGGATGAGGTCGGCCACCCTTCCCACTTCCCCAGTATTGCCCACAATTGCAAATCGGCGGTTGGAATCGCTCCCCAAACGGTAAGCCTTGATTTTGAAAAGGTGCAAGACCACCCGAAAGCCCATCATGGAGATAAATCCCCAAATGGCCCCAAATACGATCAATGCCCTTGAGAACCTGTAGTCTTCAGGTAAAAGAGCATAAAAAATAAGGATTATGACGGAGCCGATAAACAAGCCCTGGGAGATTTTCGAAAGTCGTACGGGTTTGTCGTAACCTCCGCTTATGTAAACGCTCATCAACCATGTGAGAATATAAAGTGGGATCGCGACCCAGACTATTTCATAAGGATATTCGCCACCGCCCGGAAATACAATGTTATGTTCCCAATAATATTTTATCCCCATTATTCCGGCGAAAAGGAGAAGTGCATCGGCAATGGGCTGTGCTGCACGACTGAAAAACCGGCTGATTATGGCCAGTACCGCCCTGAAATAAATGGCGATATTGATCAGGAAAGAAAACAATCGTGCATTCTTTTGCGAGAAATGTTTTTTTGCGAAAATGACCATCGCATTGTAAAAAACCAACACGTAATTCACACTGCTCTTTTTCGTGCTTTCCCCTTTATAATGGATAATCCGTGTCCCCGGGAAATAATAGTTTTTATATCCGGCCTTGATAATCCTGTATGAGAGGTCGATGTCTTCGCCGTACATAAAGAAGGTTTCATCCAGGAGGCCCGTTTTGTCGAGGACCGATTTCCGCATAAGCATAAAGGCCCCCGAGAGGATTTCGATCTCATGGGTTTTTTCCTTGTCCAAAAAACCGAGGTGGTATTTCCCGAAAACCTTTGATTTGGGAAATATGCGCGAAAAGCCGAATATTTTATAGAAAGCAACGGCAGGGGTGGGGAGGCCGCGTTTTGATTCTGGCAGGAAATTGCCGTTTCCGTCCACCATCTTCACACCGAGCCCACCTGCATCGGGGTGGGAATCCATGAATTCACAAACTTTCCGGAGTGTGTCTTCTTCGATTAAGGTGTCGGGGTTCAGGAGCAAAACGTATTCGCCTTTTGATAAGCGGATTGCCTGGTTATTGGCTTTTGAAAACCCCAGGTTTTCCTTGTTGTCGATGCAGGTAAACCCGGGGAATTTTTCTTTGACCATCTCCACCGAACCGTCCACCGAATTATTGTCCACCACAAACACTTCAGCCTGCATACCTTTCACGGCTTTCCTCACGGAATACAGGCATTGTTCCAGGAAATACCTGACATTATAATTGACAATGACAATGGATAACTTCATTTCGGCAAAAATACTTCATTAAAACACAGGTCTCAAAAATACTATATTATTTATGGCATATCCCTTAATTATTTATAATCATTTCAGATAAGAAAATCGCAAGTATATCTTAATCGCTGTAAAAGGCTGGAATGTAGTGGCTAAGTTCGGGATTGCTTGCTTTTGTGAAATTTTAACGATTGCCGGGATTCAAAACGAACGGTTTTTATGATATTTTTGCAAATCAGTATTTTAATACTTAATACTCGTAAATATGGCCCATGTTATAAATTTTTCAGAAGCTTCCTTTATCGCCCTTCATGGAATGGTAATAATTGCCGAAACAGAAGATATGGTGAATGTGGTTGAGATCGCAGATAGGTTAAAAAGCTCGAAACACCATGTTGCAAAGGTTATGCAGCGTTTGGTAAAAGATGGTTATTTGAATTCCCACAGAGGCCCGTCCGGAGGGTTTACCTTAAGGAAAAAGCCTGATGAAATTACTTTTCTGGAAGTTTATGAATGTATCGAAGGGAAAATAGAAATAGGGGATTGTCCTCTCGACCGCCCAATTTGCCCTTTCCATAAATGTATTTTCAATAATGTGACAAAAAAGATGACAGAGGAATTTGTAGCCTATATGGAAGGTGAAACCCTTGGAAAGTATGTCTTGCCCATTCGTTAAAGAAACAAAGCTTAAAATCAGAAAAACTTCTTTTATCCCCCTTTAATTTTACAAAGAAGGGTTTCCTTTCTTGCGTATGGTTTTCATTCCTTTTACCTTTGATTTTTTATTCTAAATATTACGATATGTCCGAGCTTATTGATAACAGAAAACTGAAGATCGAACAACTTACGGCCTATGCCCTTGGCGTTCTGGATGGTGGGAATGGTGCAGAATTGTACCGGCAATATAAAGCCGTGCTCAAAACCGTTGAACCCCGCGATGTGATTACCGTGGTGGACGAATTGGTGAAGACCAACGAGGAGATGGACGAAATAAAAAGGGCCGTTAACAAAGTCCTGAACATTTTTTATGAAGCCTTAAAATCCAAAGGGAAATTTGAGCCCAGGGAGAATGGCTTCCTTTATTTCTTGATGAAGGAAAACCGGGAAATGGAAAAGCGGATGGACAGGCTTCGGGCCAGGGTGAAAGCGATTTTCAAGGAAAAAGACCCAAAAAACAAATTGCTGAAATTAAAGGATGAAATCAAGGGTGATTTATTGGATTTACAGGAATATGAAAAGCATTACGCCAAAAAAGAGAATATCTTCTTTCCTTATTTCGAAAAATATTTTGAGGATTTCCGTTGCCTGAAGGTGATGTGGTCAATGCACGATGATGCACGCCGGATCATTAAAAGCCTTTTGGGAAACCTCGAACAGGACGAACCTTTCATCAGCCAGTTCAACATGGAAATCGGGAAATTGTATTTCTCCATCCTGCCGGTAATTTTCAGGGAGGAATATATTTTGTACCCCATGGCCAACCGCACATTGTTGCCCGTACATTTTGATGAAGTGCTTGTGCAATCCGAAGAAATCGGTTTCTCATATATTGAATTGCCCGATGGATTTTCATTTGGGAAAGCTGTGGAGAAAAAACAAGAAGAAGCTTTGGGATCGGGCCTTGTGGATTTAGGAACAGGAAAACTGAAAGTGGAAGATATTTCTTTGCTCTTTAACCATCTGCCGGTTGA
>JAJRTT010000376.1 GCA_024278155.1 Bacteroidota bacterium
TTCCGGCCCCATTCAGCCAGGTTAAGGTCAGCAACTTTGTACGATAGGTTTTTATCTATTGTTAATGTTTCCATAGTGTTATGTTATAAAAGTGAATTATTGGGATTAATTTGAAAAAGTTTGCAAAGATAGACATCTTTTTTACTCTGCCAAAAAGAAAATAATATGACAGGATTTCATCAATATGAAGCTTTTACAAGGGCTTTAAACCAATCTTCAATTATTGGTTGAAAACTCTGCCCAAAGGGGGAAATGATCCGATATCCTAAAAGAGACGGAGCGCGTTGAAAGTTTTTTTTCTTTGAAAACCAAAGGGAGGAAATCGAAATAGCCTCCTTTCATATATTTCATATTGAGTTTCTTTTTTCCGCTTTTGTTCGTAAACCAGGCAATCTGGTCGTAGAATTTTTCCTTTTGGGGCGATGATTTTGAGGCGAAAATGGTACGGGGCACATTTTGTAAATCATCGGGAACGGTAAGCCCGGTAGAAACAAAACTCTCCCACAACTCATCCCCTTTCCTGTCGATATTGAAATCCCCGAGGGCCAAAAGGTTGTGGTGCCACCTATTTGACCGGCTTGCCCAATCGTACATCCATTTTGCAATTGCCTTTAGTTCGGGAATCCTGTCGGCACTTTTTTTGCCATAGTCAATATGGGCTGTCAGTAGGATAAATGTTCCTTTTCCTGCTTTAAAGCTAACAGCATAAGGTGTCCTGGCAAATTGCCGGTTCAATGCACCACTGTTTTTCCCGTTGATTTCTTCGGGAGGGATCACGATTTCACAGGCAAGGCCGGATGTTTGAACCCGTGTGTTGTGATAAATATAGGCTATTCTTTCTTTGTTCCCTGCATCGCCCAGGGTAATGTCGGTCATCAGGAACGACCATTCATCCCCCAAACATTGCATCAGGTTGCGGAGTGCCCGGAGGTTCCCCATTACTTCCTGAACAGCGGTGACATCAAACCGTGAAATGATTTCAGAAATGGCCCAGACAGCCCTGAAATTACGCTTTGGGCTTTTGTTTCCCGAATCCCATTCCTTAGTGAGCGAACCGAACATCCGAATGTTCCATGTTGCGATAAGAAGGTTTTCGTTGGGTTTTTTTGAAGGGATTTCCGCATCGAGCGATGCACTTAACCCCGTAAGCTCATTGAGAACAATGGGTGGTTTGTTGTCAAAGATTGATGCCATGATCTTGTGGTTTTTGTGGTTTGAATTAGTTGCCCGTAAATAGAGGCATCACAAAAATACAAAATATGTTCATTGAATCCCCTATTATGAAGATTGAAGGTGTGTTCAAATAGAATATTTTTTTACTTTTGACAACTCCTGAGCAAAATCGGGTGTACGATAAATTTCCCTTTTTGTGGGATTTAGTCCCGTATGTAAGGGATTGTGCTTTCGTGGCAAAAGAAAAAAGTGCCACTAAATCACTAAAACCATCAGTCGCCAAAGGCTTGCCGACGGTACGACACGAAGTTCACACTAAAAAATGATACCAATTAAATGAGTTTATATGTGGATTTGGGAAATTTGTCGCACACCCGCAAAATCTGATATTGATTATGGATATTATACTTATAAGCGGTTCAATTCTTTCGTTTTTACTTGCAATATTCCTCCTTGTTAAAAAGAAAGAAAAGTTAACTTCGGACAAGGTGCTTGCTTTTTGGCTCTTCGTGTTTTCCCTGGATTTTTTACGTTCCTATATGTTGTTTTTTAAGGGGAAAATGTTTTTGCTGGGTTTTGGGTATGCCCTACCATTGCTTTATTCGCCCCTGTTATACTTTTATGTTTCTTTGGTGATAGGCAATAAAAAAAAATTTGATTTGAGGTTTTTGTGGCATTTGATACCTTTTGTGCTGGCTAATATTTATATGTTTTTTTATATCTATACCAAATCACCTGAATGGCGGATTTCATTTTTTGAGGATACTTCATTTTCTTCGCGGCCCTTGCTCTTTAACTTTATCCTGTTCATTGTCGCCATCGTTTATCCTGTATATGTCATTTTGATTTATGGCTTGATGAAAAAACATTTGCGGAACATTAAAAGGGCTTATTCCTGTCGCGACCAAATTGATCTGTATTGGGTGAATTATTTGTTGATAAGTGTGAGCGTTTTGTGGGTCATAAGCCTTTACTCAAAGTTCATAAGTGGGTATTTCAACAGTTTGCATTACAGCAGTTCCACAATGACCGTTTATTTTTTCGAACTGATTATTATTATGATAATAGGGTATTTTGGGTTTAAGCAAGGGATGATTTTTTTGGGCTCCCCTGCCTGGGAAAACAGTAGTGCCGATCCTGAAAAATACAAGACAAGTGGTTTGAGAAGTGAGGACGCCAAAACCTTTCTCCCCGTTTTGTTAGGATATATGGAATCGAAAAAACCTTATTTGAATGGCCGGTTGACAATATCGGGGCTTGCCGGCCAACTTGAGATACCAACAAACCATTTGTCCCAGATCATCAATGAGCAAGTGGGTAAGAATTTCTTTGAGTTTGTCAATCAATACCGGGTTGAAGAGGTCAAGCAAAGGATTTTGGAAAACCAAGATAAGAAATTCACCCTGCTTGCCATAGCCTTCGATAGTGGTTTTAATTCCAAATTATCGTTCAACAGTATTTTCAAAAAGCAAACAGGCCTTACCCCTAAGGAATATATGAAAAGGAGTTCAGTCGCCTGATTTTGTTGCGTACAATGAGAAACACCCTTCTCGTTTTGCAGTTCAATATTCCAAGTTTGGACATATATACCCGTGACAGATAGTGCCAGAATCCTAAGTTTGGGCGATTCGTTTTCCTTTTTTGAATTCTTTTGCACCTGAAAGATCAATTATCATGAAATTCAGGAAAATGGTCAAAAAGATAAAGTGCCTTATCGTGGATGATGAAAAGCATTTTTTGCTTTATCTCAGAATCCTTTTTGAACATAACGGTTATGAGGTTTTTACCAGTTTAAATGTGAATGATGCTTTAGATATCGTAAATAATGAAAACATAGAACTTGTTCTTACCGACATCAATATGCCCGGTAAAAACGGCTTTCAGTTTATATCGGAATTAAAGGAGTGCGAAAAAACCCGTGAGATTCCGGTTTTGGTAATTTCAAGTTACGACAGCAAGGATATTATTGGCCATGCAATGGAACTGGGGGCTGTTGGTTTTATGCGAAAGCCATTTCTTCAATACCATCTGAAACTTGTTACCGAAATAATTGGCAACAAGAATTGATAAATACGGCGTTTTTTTAGTCGATACGAGGATCGAAGTTGGAGAGCTGACGCTCTCCTTCTTCTCTTTTTGACGCTCCGGGGAAAAGCAAACCTTTTTACAAGCTGAATGATTCCATTCCCATTTTGCCATAAACCATAAATGTTATTCGTTGAACCTTTTGAAAGGATTCTGGTTTATCCCGTATGGTTTATTTGTTTGGGTTTTTAACAGCGTTTTTTGATTTGTTGACCATGATGGCCCCTTGGCTGTTGATCGGTTTTTTATTTGCCGGCTTGCTCCATGTTTATATGCCCAAAGAAAAAATTACCCGTTTCATGGGCAAAAAAAACCTGAGGTCGGTTATAAATGCAGCCATACTCGGAGTGCCCTTGCCACTTTGCTCGTGCGGCGTAATCCCTACCGGTATTGCTTTCCATAAAGAGGGTGCTTCAAAAGGCGCCACGGTTTCCTTTCTGATTTCCACCCCACAAACCGGTGTGGATTCCATTTTGGTCACTTATTCCATGTTGGGATTGCCATTTGCCCTGGTAAGACCGGTGGTTGCTTTCTTGAGCGGGGTTTTTGGGGGAAGCATAAGCAATTTAATGGATAGGAAAGCCCGGGCAGAAAAAAACGGGGGAATAAATATGCAGGCCGAGCTATACGAAGGGGGGAGCAAAGGGAGGATAAAAGCCATGTTCCGATATGCTTTTTACGAGTTCCTGATGGATATTGCAAAATGGCTGATTATCGGGCTTGCCATTGCCGCTTTGATCGAGATGCTGCTCCCCGATGATTTTTTTACCATGTACATCGGAAACGAATTTTTAAGTATGGGCATTGTTTTGCTGGCGGCCATTCCTGTTTACGTTTGTGCCACGGGCTCCGTGCCCATTGCCGCTGTTTTGATGATGAAAGGCTTGTCGCCCGGTGCGGCTTTGGTTTTCCTGATGGCCGGGCCGGCAACAAACACGGCAACCATGGCCGTAATCGGAAAGGCGATCGATAAACGGACACTCGTTGTATATCTAACGACTATTATCATAAGTGCCTTTTTCTTTGGGGGCATCACCAATCTCTTGCCAAGGGAATGGTTTGTGTTTGCGCTGCAAGGCATGGCACACGACCATATTCACCATATTTTCCCGGAATGGGTGAATACCGTTTCGGGAACCGTATTAATCTTGTTAACCTTAAATGTATATTTGATGAAGTTTTTTAATAAAAGGAATAAAACGGGAATTGCTGAACCTAACAGCGGTTTACAGAAAATAATAAAATTGGGCGTAACCGGAATGACCTGCAACCATTGCAAGGCAAATGTGGAGAAAAACCTGAGTAACCTTGAAGGGGTGGATTTTGTGAATGCAGATCCACATAGTGATGAAGTAATCCTGAAAGGGGATCGTATCGACCTTTCCAAAGTAAAAGATGTAGTGGAGAGCATGGGATATGGGTACAAAGGCGAAGTGGACAAGCAAGGGTTTCGAAATTGAGCATAAAAAAACCGGGATTCTTTTAGAATCCCGGAACATTTCCCTCCAATTAATTAGCCATGATACGAAGGTAAATTTTAAATTAAAAGCTTCACGTTGCAAATGTATATCAGCAAACCGGAGTGCGCAAGTTTATGTGGTGGACAAAAAGGGGACATGGAAAAATGATTTTCAGCTTGTTCCTGACAGGGTATCTTTGCAAAAGTATCTTTTGCCCTTTTTGTTTTTTTCATATGGCCATTGTTAAATATATGTTAAATCGAATCAAAACGAATGGTTTATTGTTGAATTTTGGTTTTTTTGCATAAAGTTGCCATATCCATAATTTTGGTTTTCCCCCTTTTATTGCCATTTGGCTAATCTGTAAAATTTATTGCCATGAAGAAAATACGAACGTTGTTTATAATAGGTATGCTCATCTCGTCCGGTCATTTATCGAGTCAAACCGAAACAAATGTGGCCGCTTTGGAAGAAATATCCCAAGAGCAATCCACATTGTACCAGCAAAAAAAAACCGAAGCCGAAATTTATGCAGATGTGAACAATATTCCCATACGTGTGGAGTCGAACGATGGCAGGATAGTAGAGATGATGTATCTGGATGTGTTTGGGCTACCACAGTATTATACCACCAATAATTCAAATTCTGCAATATCCATTGGCACCGTGCACGCATTCCCGGGTGGAAGCCTTGGTGCCGACCTTGATGGTGAGGGGATGACCCTTTACCAATGGGATGGTGGCAAGATATACTATAATCATCCTGAATTGTTGGGCAGGGCGTTCCCATCCGATCAAAACAGCCCGGATTCAAGACATGCGACCCATGTTGCTGGAACCATGGTCGGTTCGGGCGTTAATCCCTTGGCACGTGGAATGGCACCAAGGGCAATCTTGTCTTCCTATAACTGGAACAACGATATTGCTGAAATGGCCTTGGAAGCCTCCCGGGAAGCTCTTCTTTCAAACCATTCATATGGTTATATTAGGGGTTGGTATTTTGCTTCTGGTCTGTGGAATTGGGCCGGAAACCCGGATATAAGTGTTACTGAAGACTACCTGTTTGGGTTTTACGACGAAAATACACGCCTTTTTGATGAAATTGCCTATTGTGCCCCTAATTATCTAATCGTAAAAGCGGCTGGGAATGATCGGGGCAATGGCAGCGCGATTGAAAACCCTCCTTATCCGGTGGATGGATCTTATGACTGTCTTCCGCAAGTGGCTACAGCCAAAAATATTCTTTCCGTAGGTGCTGTCTTTGATTTGCCTGAAGGGTATAAGGGGCCTTCAAGTGTTAATATCGCCCCTTTTAGCTCCTGGGGACCTACTGATGACGGGCGGATAAAACCGGACATCGTTGCAAACGGAATTGGGTTATTGTCATGCACGGAATTAACTTATTTATATACTTTATATACGCAAGAGGTATTGTATGGGAAATACAGTGGGACTTCCATGGCGGCACCTTCGGTAACCGGTTCGCTGGGCTTGATCCAGGAGCACTATCAAAACATAAACGGTACCGGGAATTTTATGCTTTCCGCAACATTGAAGGCATTGGTCATCCAAACGGCTGACGAGGCCGGGACAGACCCGGGACCGGATTACTCTTTTGGATGGGGGTTGATGAACACCACAAAAGCATTGCTCAAGATTTCAGAGGATCAGGTGATTGATGTGATAAGCGAACATGTACTTGAAGAAAACCAGGTATATTCAAGGGAAGTATATGTAAGTGGGGACAAA
>JAJRTT010000377.1 GCA_024278155.1 Bacteroidota bacterium
CTGATTTCGTTCCTGTGCTGCACAACATAGCGTGCGAATGGAACTGTGAGGTCATAGCGCAATCCTTTTTCGGAAATGTGCCTAATGATTTGCTTGCTTTCCAGTTCATTCCGTTTCTCCTCCGGGACCTTGGCAACAAAATCCCCGGAATTCAAGATTTTAAATAAAAGGCGGTCCCCTTCTTCCCCGTATTTTCCCATTAATGTGGAAAGGTTTTCCATGGCCGGTGTTTCGATGGGCAGGTAGCCGTATAATTGGAACACGGATTTTATTGTTGAGAAAATATAGTTCCTGCGCATCATTTCCATGGGTGAAAAATCGCGTGTCCCTTTGGGTATTGAAGGTTTTTGTGCCATATCGAAAATCGTTTTCCCCTATAAATTACCGGGGCATTTGTTTTTTTGCAAAAATAAGGGAATAAGGTTTACGACCGCTTAGCTATTTTGGATTTTAGGGGCAGCCACAGGTGAAAGCTAATCCAAAAAAGAACTATAAGAAAAACTATAAAATCCTATTTCAATAATTGCAGGCTCATAGGATATTGGAACACCTCTCCGTTTGCGGCTTTTATGGAAGCAATAACAATCATGATAAACGCAAAAATCCCAATGGCAAACAAAAGGACAAGTCCTATCCCAATAATCAAAAGGAATGCGGAACCAATGCTGTAAATGATGATTGAAAGTTGGAAATTAATGGCCTGTTTTCCATTTGCATCAACAAAAGCGGAATCGTCTTTTTTGAGGAGCCATACGATGATAGGGCCAATAATACTGATAAGCCCGGTAAGATGGCATAGCATCCCGATGGTTTTTTCATCATTTGTAAGTGTGTTCATAAGGCATATTTTTAAGTAAGGAAATGATAAAGTATGGCAAATATAAACATCAAAACAATGGAGACCGCCGTTAATTTATTGAAGAATTCATTTTTCCTGAACGATTTTTTGTTCAGGGCTATACTTTTGCCAATCAATCCGGTTACAAAACCTAACACAGATAGCCCGACCAAAATGATTAACAGGGTTTGCATTTTATGATTTTGAGTTTAATATAAGTTGTTCCAGCTTTTTTGTGGCCCCTTCCCAGTTATACTTTTTGTGGACAAGCTTATAGGCATTCTCCGAAAGCTTTTTTGAAAGTTGGTCATCTCCCAATAAGCGGAAAATGTGATTGGCAAATTCTTCCGGGGAATTTCCAACCAGGATCTCTTCTTCAGGGATGGCCTCCAGTGCCTTGTTTGCCAGGCCGGAAGTGATACAGGGGACTTTCATGGCCATGGCTTCCAGCAGTTTGTTTTGCAATCCGGTCCCGATTTGCATGGGTGCAATGAAAATTTTTGCCTTTGCATAGCTTTCACGAATGTCGTCCATCCATCCCGTAACGGTGATTTTGTCATTTTCCAATGCTTGTACGTCAGGGTGAGGGCTTGCCCCGGCCAGGGTAAGGCTTGCTTCCGGTAACTTTTCATGGACAAGTGGCATTATTATGTTGGCAAGGTATTTTGCTGCGTTGATATTGGGAGGATAACCCATGTTCCCGATAAAAACCAAATCGTATTCCTTTTTTATTTCCATGGGTTTAAAGAAATCAACGTCCACGCCATTGATCACGATTTCGATTTTATTACGGTCGGGGTGGGGGATGAGTTCCCGGTCGGGTTCCGAGATGATCGTTTTGTTGTCGAAATAAGAAAAGATTTTCTCCTCATATTTCAATAAACGTCGATACTCGGTTTTCAGGACAAATTTTTTATACCAGGGCGATTTCCCCACCCTGCGTTCCACACCTTTTGAAAACACATCCTGATAATCCAGGGTTTTTGGGATATCCACATCCTTCACATATTCGGCAACACGCAACAATTGGCAGAAAACATGATCGGGCTTGATCTCATTGATAAGCCGATGGATTTTCCTTTTGGCCGATGCGCTAAAAAAATAACCAACCTGCAAAGGCTTTCCATTGAAAAAAGCCCGGATGATATTCCAGGCACTGCCAACCTTGGTCAGATTGATGACATTTACTGATTTGCAAAAAGGTTCAAGCGCTTTGATATGATCTTTCGAAAGAGGTGCATCATTGAGGGCACGGAGATGGATTTCATGATTTTTTGCCAGATATTTGATTTGGTTAAAGGCCCGGAGCTTATCGCCTTTTTCCAAAGGGTAGGGGAAACGTGACAACAGGACAAATATCTTCATCTTTTTATGGGCTAAAATCAATGTTCAAAAATAGATTATTTTTCCAGAATGTCATGATAAAATGAATCAAGTTTTTGAATGATTGTCTCATTGTTGTGGTGGGTCTCGATTAGCAGACGTGCATTTGCCCCCATTTCTTCACACAACTTTTGGCTTTTGATTGCTTTTTCAACTGTTTCAACAAACTCATCCGCAGTATCGGCGATCAATATATCTTTCACGTTCGTATAATTTAATCCTTCGGCACCAACTGTTGTTGAAATAATGGTTTTTCCCAGGGCCATCCCTTCGATTATTTTTATGCGGATTCCACTTCCCGAAAACAACGGAACCACCATAATCGCTTTTGATAAAATAAACTCCCGTGCATCGTCCACCTCACCAAGCACTTCCACATTGGGCATTTCCAGGTCCAGAAGCCATTGTGGCATCATGCGCCCGGCGAGATAAAATTTCAAATTGGGATATTTTTCGTGAATTTTCAACCATACTTCATCCAGGAACCATTTGATCCCTTCCTCGTTTGGTGGCCAGTTCATTGCACCAAGATGAAAGAGTGAAGGGAATTCTACATCTGCTTTTGTAATTTTGTAATCTGAAATATCAACGCCAAAAGGGATATGTGTGAGTGGGATCTTACAGCCATTCTTCAGAAAATAATTTGCATCTTTATTGCTGATTGTCGCTATTCCATCGTAGTCATTCAAAACGGATAGTTCGTAGTCTTTCAATTTCCGGGTTAAATGCGAAAGGTATAATTTCTTTAAAGGGTTTTTGGTTTGTTGGGTCAATCTTTCCCAAATCAAATGTTCGATGTTATGCGATCGAAGGATAATGATTGCATTGGAATATTCTCTTATAACTGGAATGTAGGGTGTCATATACAATAGTTCCAACTGCACGATGTCAAAATCACCTGCTTCCAATATTTCGATTATTTTGTTTTTTATAGGGCCGGTCACAAATCTTTCAACATGGTATGATTTGGAAGAGAAAAGGTTTTTCAGTGCCCGTAAAGGTTTTATGGAAAGATCGGCATATACAAATTCGATATTCGTGGCTTTTTTATAGGAAGCCGGGATTTCTTCGGGCCTGGTGAAATACTTATTGGTATTTAAAGCCAGGACTTTCACCTGATTCCCTGCTTCTGCCAATCCGCTGATAATGGCGTTCATGGCCATGGGGCCGCCTTCTTTGGGGGGGTATGGGGATTTATTGCAAAGGAAAAGTATTTTCATGTCGTTTCCGGCTTTCTTTTTAACATTTCCCCAAAAAACTTTATCCATGATTCTGAATCCAGTAAGGGCGAGTCGGTCGTGGCTTTGAAGGTAAGGAAAATCCCGAGTGGCAACAAAACCACAGGTGCTATCCACATTCCGATGTTGGCATCAACAACGCCCGAGCGGACGGATTTTTCGCCTGTGATGGATATGATATGGAAAAGCACAAAAAACAACACGCTTACCACTACCGGAAGCCCAAGTCCCCCTTTGCGAATGATGGCCCCGAGCGGTGCCCCGATAAAGAAAAGGACAAAGCAGGCCACGGATAAAGTAAATTTCCGGTGCCATTCGGCCTGGTGCTTAAAAATAAGTTTGTCTTTTATTTCCATTTCGGTTTTATATCCGCTTATATTACTGCGTATCCGGCGTGTCCGGTTCAGGGCGCCATCGATCAATTCTGTTTTTTCATACCTGTTGAACCCCTCCAAAAGGTTGGTCTTAAAGGGTATTTCGTAAGTCGCTTCTGCCAGTTTTGTCGAATCCAGCTGTTGGTAGAAATGAAAGTTCTTCATCAGGTTTACAGGGATTTCCTTGCTCCGTTTCCTCCGTATTTTTATGAGGGAATCCTCAGCTTTTTTCAGTTGCGTAATATTCAGCATGGAATAATTGTCCTTGAACAGGTCTTCGTTGGTCCGGGTCATCTCAAAGTCCATCATATCGAATTTCCGGATTTCCTTTTTGAACTTTGTCCGTTGAAATGGACGGGTTTCACGGTATTTGCGCTGATCGGTTTTGTCGAGGTAATTGACCCCATTGAACAATGTAAAGATCAGATACCTCCCATCAGGGGTCATTTCCATTATCCCCGAATCGGCAGTTGTCACATTTGTGTTTCCCTTTCTGTCACGATGGTCATAAATAATCACCTCCTTTATTCGCTTTCCGTCTTTTTCTTTTTTCCCTACACGGATAACAAACCCATCGAGGTCTTTATAGAAAACACCATCTTTGATATCAAGGGCCAGTTTTTGTTCCCTCACATCGTACAGTAAAGCCTTGAACTTGAGATTGGCAATAGGATAAACGTTGTTTGAAAAGTAAAAAGCCATGATGCTGATAGCGATGGAAACGATAACCAGCGGGCCCATAATCTTCCTTAAGGAAATCCCGGCCGCTTTCATGGCGACCAACTCATAGTTTTCGCCCAGGTTCCCAAACGTCATCAAGGAAGAAAGAAGGATTGCCAATGGAAGGGCCATGGGCACAAAGGTGGACGAAGCATAAAAAAGCAGTTCGAGTATAATATACCACTCCAGCCCTTTTCCCACCAAATCGTCAATATATTTCCAAAGGAATTGCATCAACAGGATAAAGAGGGAAATGAAAAATGTCATCACCAAAGGGCCCAGATAGGATTTAAGTACAAGTTGATATATTTTTCGCAACGCAATTATTATTTGAAAGCACAAAGATATACTGAATTCAGAAATTTCCGTAAAATATATTTATGCGTGTTCCCAATGCCATAAGTATTATACCGAAAGAAATCAGGTTTGCAAAAAAACAAACCTGATTTCTTCGAGTATTAACTCATTCTAACCAGCTTTTCTTTACAAACCTGATAAGAATGAGTATAACAGGAAAATCTAATTATTAGTGTTTTGTACCATATAAAACCAAAACCATTTTACCGTTAACTTATTATTCCTGCCGATAACTTTTTTTTGTTTCATTTTGATTGATTTCTCTTTACCTTTGGGGGGTCAGTATAAATTCCATTATAACTTATTTTATTCATTAAAAACATTTATCATGAAAAAAATTGTACTTATTAGTTTAATCCTTTCACTGAGCATGATCGGGTTTTCGCAAACGCATGTTTACGGTCCCAAGGAGGCCAGGAACCATGCAGTGGAAATGGTCAGGATCGATAACGCCCTGGACATGGGCAATAATGAAGTGTTGCCGGCAAACGTGACCGACTGGCCCCCAGAAGAAGATTTTGTCGGTTATACGATTTATGATTGGCAAACCAATGCGGGTGGTCTTGAAGGCAGGATTCACCTGTACGAGGATGGAACCATAGGGACTGTATATACCTACGGTTTGGATAGCCCAGGTTATGCCGATAGGGGGACAGGGTATAATTATTTTGATGGCAATGATTGGATCAATGAGGTCAATGGTTCACCGCCCAACCCTGTACTCGATCGTATCGAAGGTCAACGTTGCGGATGGCCATCCTATGCGGCATTTGGCGAAAATGGCGAGATCAATGTTGCCCATACAGGTGGTAACGATGGGTTGATAATCAGTAAAAGGGACACAAAAGGTGAAGGCGAATGGACAACCACTTTCCTTGTGGGCCCATCCGGTCATGAAGACCTGCTCTTCCCCCGTTTGGCCACGGGCGGTGTAAACAACTCTGTTCTTTATGTTATTTCTGTTACTGCATCTTCCGCATTTGGGGGAACAGCTTATGAAGGCCTTGATGGGGCTTTCTTGTTTTCCAAGTCACTTGATGGAGGTGAAAGTTGGGAAATAGAAAATCAAATCCTTGACGGGCTTTCAGAAAGTGATGGATATACGGCATTTAACCAGGACAGCTATGAAATTCAAGCAGATGGTGACAATGTCGTAATCCTTGTTGGGGATGCCTGGAGCGATCTTATATTAATGAAATCTGCCGATGCCGGCGAATCGTGGGAGAAAACGATTATCTGGGATGGCCCTTATTCCGATTGGAGCGGGGAGCCAACAGATACATTCTATACTGCCCAGGGTTTGCACTGCTTTGATGTGGATAACAATGGGATGGTCCATGTTGCTTTTGGCATCAACAGGGCACTTTCTGTCGATGGTTCTGCACAGTCTTATTTCCCCGGGGTTGATGGAATCGGATATTGGAACGAAAGCAGGCCTACTTTCTCGGATGATATCAACGCACTGAACCCTTATGGCCATCCTGATTCGGAGCTGGAAGACGATTACAGCCTTATTGCATGGGCACAGGATGTGGACAACGATGGGGTAATTAATATTACCTGGGACAATCTTGCGGGGTACAACTGTGGGATTTCAAGCCAACCACAAATTGAGGTCGATGACAATAATAATATCTATATTGTCTTTTCTTCGGTTACGGAAGAACCAAATGGCCCAAACCCACCTGAAAACCAATCTTATAGGCGCTTATGGATTCGCGGGTCACAGTTTGCGGGAAATGCTTGGGGCTATTTTAGGAACCTGACCGAGGATCTGGCCCATATTTTTGACGAATGTGTTTACCCCTCAATGGCAACAAATTCGGACGACAACCTTTACCTGATTTATCAGACAGATGCTGTTCCTGGCAGCGGTGCTATTGGAAATACGGAATTAACTGATAATTATATCCGGTTTATGAAAATAGATAAAGATGATATCCCACTTGATATTGACGAAAACAAGATGTTGCTTTCCCAAAATGATGTTTCCCAGAATTTCCCAAACCCTTTTAGCGAAAACTCAACGGTTGCTGTTAACCTGAAAGAAAAAGCAAACCTTAGCCTTGAGGTTGTTAATGTCACAGGTCAAAAGGTTTATGAGGTAAGAACAGGAAATGCGAATGCCGGTACGAACAGAATGATAATTGACGGGTCGAAACTTTCGCCGGGCATTTACTTTTACACGGTAAAAGCTGGTGATAGCTCGGTTACTAAGAAAATGATTGTCGAATAGAACGATATAATGTTCGTTTGGGAAAAAGGACAAATTTCACTCAATTTGAATGAAATTTGTCCTTTTCCTGTTATTTTGAATGCTTCACTAATCTGTTCTTTATCCAACTTTAAACTTGAATTTAACCTTATCGAGGTCTTCGTTTGCCTTCACGATTTTTCCTTTTAGCTCTTCTTTGAATTTATGGACTTTCACGGCTATGCTTTCATCGGAAAGGGCAAGCATTTGTGCTGAAAGGATGGCCGCGTTTTTTGCTGCGTTCAGGCCAACAGTTGCCACGGGGATCCCCGGGGGCATTTGCACGATTGACAACAAGGCATCAATACCTTCCATCGTGGCTTTTATGGGCACACCGATTATGGGAAGGGATGTCATGGCAGCAATTACCCCGGGCAAATGTGCAGCCATGCCTGCTCCGGCAATAATCACTTTTACCCCTCGTACATGGGCATTTTTTGCAAATTCCTCTACCTTTTCAGGGGTCCGGTGGGCTGATAAAGCATTCATCTCAAAAGGGATTTCCATTTCATCAAAAAACTTGGCGGCAGCTTCCATCACCGGAAGGTCGGATGTACTGCCCATGATAATACTAACAAGTGGTTTCATCAAAATATTGTTTTAAAGTGAATTCGCAAAATTATATATTATTCTTCTCATTAAGGATGCATTGTACTACTTTTGTTTTTTGTAAAGGCACAAAACTAAACACAATTAAAATATGAAAACCGTTAAAGTCCACGAAAAAGAATTTTCCATCTTTATTGATGCCGAAAAAATTGATAAGGCCGTTGCTGAAGTTGCAGAACGGATTAATCGGGACCTGGCAGGGAAAACCCCGCTTTTCCTTGTGGTCTTGAACGGGGCTTTTATGTTTGCCAGCGATTTGGTGAAGAAGATAACGATACCTTGTGATATTTCCTTTGTGAAACTATCGTCTTACGTGGGAACGAGGACAACAAATACAGTTCGCGAGCTAATAGGCCTGGATGAAGTTTTACACGATCGCACGGTGGTTATAGTTGAGGATATTATCGATACGGGGATTACGATGGGTGTTACAATGGAGAAATTAAAAAAGCTGGAGGCCCAAGAGGTGAAAATCGCAACTTTGCTTTTTAAACCGGATGCATTCAGGATGAGCTATCCAATTGATTACGTGGGCCTCGAAATCCCTAATGACTTTATAGTGGGTTATGGCTTGGACTATAACGGTCATGGGCGGAACCTTTCCGATATTTATAAGATCATCGAATAGCTATGGCAAATCCAAATTTTGTTGATTATGTGAAGATAAATTGCCGTTCAGGAAACGGGGGCCCGGGTTCGGCACATTTTTTACGATCGCGCAGCGAAGCAAAAGGAGGGCCTGATGGCGGTGATGGAGGTCGGGGCGGGCACATAATAGCTAAAGCGAACAAGCAATTGTGGACTCTCTTGCACTTGAAATATTCCAAGCACGTAAAAGCAGGGCATGGTGAAGGTGGAGGAGGTAGCCTGAGAAGCGGTGCAAACGGCAAGGATAAGGTTTTGGAAGTTCCGCTGGGAACAATTGTGAAAAATGCCGAAACGGGTGAATTGATTTGTGAAGTTACCGAGGATGGTCAGGAATATATCATTGCAAAAGGAGGTATGGGAGGACGGGGAAACGATCATTTTAAATCGGCAACCCGACAAGCCCCAAAGTATGCCCAACCTGGTGAGGAGGGAACTGAAGAATGGTTTGTCCTTGAATTAAAAATCCTTGCTGATGTTGGGCTTGTTGGGTTTCCCAATGCAGGCAAATCAACTTTGCTTTCTGTAATTTCTGCGGCCAAACCTGAAATAGCTGATTATCCATTCACTACCTTGACCCCAAATCTGGGAATGGTCAGCCATAGGGACAATAAGTCTTTTGTTGTGGCTGACATACCAGGGATTATTGAAGGTGCACACGAAGGGAAAGGCCTGGGGTTGCGTTTCCTGCGGCATATTGAAAGGAATTCCATCCTGCTTTTCCTTGTCCCTGCAGACAGCGATGATATCAAAAAGGAGTACAATGTTCTGTTAAATGAACTTGGACAGTATAATCCTGAGCTTCTTGACAAGTCTAAGATCCTGGCCATTTCCAAGTCCGATTTGCTGGATGAAGAGTTAAAAACAGAAATAAAACAAGATTTACCGGATATCCCTTACCTGTTTATTTCTTCCATTGCCCATTCAGGGTTAGTGGAATTAAAAGATTTAATTTGGAAGGAAATTAATGTATAGAATCCAATTTTCGGATTATCTTGCGCACGTGGCCAAGGCTAAAATCCGAAAAAGCTTTAAAGTAAAGCTGTACGGGATTTTAGGGCGGGATAAAGGCGATGGATAATCCCGGACTGTTTAAAATGAAGGGCTTTGTTTTAGATTACATTTTCGGATTATCGTGCGCCCTGGGCCTATGCTAAAATCCGAAAAAGCTATTGCGTATAATTATGGGACTAAAAAATAAAATTTTTGATGGATATAATTATTTTCTTACAATGACAGTTGTTGACTGGGTCGATATCTTCACACGACCTGTTTATAAACATATAATTGTTGATTC
>JAJRTT010000378.1 GCA_024278155.1 Bacteroidota bacterium
GGCAAAAAATCATTGAAACCAAAAAGTTCTTTGATGGCCGCTTTCATTTTCAGATAGGAAGTTGCCCCGGCATAGCTTTCGTCGCCAAGCATCATTGCCGACCATTGTTTGTCGCTCATGGCACCGGTCCCTGAGTCGGTGAGCAGGTCGATGTAAACGTATTCGGCGCGGAGGTTGAACAGATTGTAACCGGCCTCTCTCATCCATTTTTCGCGTTCTTCACGTGAACTTTTACGGATGTTTTCCACCATTTTTATTTTATAGGATTCTGCAAAAGGGAGTTTCATTTTCTTTGAATTTTTAATTTGATAGATATTTTTGAATGATTGAAATAATTCGGATAACGGATATCCCTGGCAAGTAATCTGAAAAATCAGAAGTGGAACTCGTCCCTGCTTTTCACATTCAAAAAAGGGTGGGTTGTCAAAAAACCAAAAAAACGATTTTGCATCTTCTTATGCTTTTAATGGAATTGCAAATATACGAATTGTTGAAACAAAAGAATTGTTTTGGTAGAATTTAAATATATTGAACCGGTATCATATGCGTCACCATAGTTCCTGTTGGATTGTGGTTCTCGTCTACCAGGTCTGTGATGCGCAATATGATTTTTTGTTTACGTTTCTTGTTCAATATCAGGAAGCGTTCCTTGGGAATATTGGTGGAATGTGATTTATGGTTTTTGTTTTGCCGTTTTGCTATTTCCCGGGTTGCAAATCCCCTTGCAGTTACTTTCGGATTGCAAATCCATAAGAGCTGGGTAGCGTGCCTTTGGGACAGTTGTCAGACGAATTATGGGAAAGCGTGATGGATTTCCTGAAATAATCCTAACTTTGCCGCCCAAATTTTTCTCAAATGACAAAAAACATGCGTATTCAAAACAAGAAATTTATTCTTCTCTTCAGTTTTGGTTTTCTTTTACTTACCGGGGTTTTTTCTCAAATACCTCCCGGCTATTACGATGATGCCACAGGGCTTCAGGGCGATCAGCTCAAAGCGGCCCTGCACAACATAATTGATGATCATACGTGGTATTCATATAATGACTTGCGCGATTTTATTTTGAAGGATACCGATGAGGATCCGGATAACCCAAATAATGTGATCTTGATTTATACCGGAAGGTCACAGGCCAAAAATACATTTGGCGGTGGTGCCAACGATTGGAACCGTGAGCACGTTTGGGCCAAATCGCACGGGGGGTTTGGCAACAACCCACCTGCCGGTACCGATGCGCACCATATCCGTCCTACGGATGCCTCGGTGAACAGTTCGCGGGGCAACAAGGATTTTGCCATGGGCGGCCAGGAGCATTCCGAAGCTACCGGGAATTATTATACAGCTTACACGTGGGAGCCCCGTGATGCCGTGAAAGGTGACGTGGCAAGGATGATTTTTTATATGGCCGTACGGTATGAGGGCGGGGGCGGCGAACCTGACCTTGAGGTGGTGGATGCCATCAATACATCACCAAATCCTGAGCATGGGAAGTTATCCGATTTGCTCATCTGGAACCAACAGGATCCACCCGATGATTTTGAAATCAACCGTAACAATGTTGTTTACGGATATCAAAACAACCGAAACCCCTTTATCGATCATCCCGAATATGTAAATGCTATCTGGAACCCTGTTTCGGTGCAGGACAATACGTTAGAAGAAAATGCCGTGATTGTCTTTCCCCTTCCTGCCGACAATTACCTGAACATTCAATTCGATATTCCTGTTTTGTCGGGCCTAAGCCTCACGATCACCGATTTATTGGGAAAGACTGTTTTGTCCGAAAATGTTTCGATTGATGGCAATATTATCAAGGCTGATTTGAACTCAATTCCCAATGGCCTGTATATCCTTAACTTGCACAATGGGGAAATGACAGTTAACAGGAAGATTCAGGTGAGCCATAAATAGAAGTTGGACAAAAATACTAAATCATAAAAACAAGCTTTTCCAAATGGGTTCATTTGGGAGGATAAATTCCAATGCTCAAAAATTCTATTTTTAAACGTTTGAGTTTTTCCTGTTTGAATATTGATATTTATTTGACTTTTAAGGGTTGTTTTTTGTGGTTTTATAAATACAGGAAGTTTTCTTGCTGAGACAAAATAATATATGGCAAAATTCCATCAAAAATCAATGGACGGCAGGGAACCTCCCAAAAAGAAAATCACGCGTCAGGGGCTTCGTGGTTTTTTTCGTTTATTCCGGTTTGTGAAACCGCAAAGGAAAGCTTTCTTTGTAGGTTTGGTGGCTTTGGCTTTTTCCAGTCTCACCATGTTGGTTTTTCCAATGCTGATGGGGGATTTGCTCGATTCCGCCAATTCCGGCACATTGGATTCCATCAACCGTTTGGGCTTTATTTTATTGGCTGTTTTCTTTGTAAATGCAATTTTATCCTACTTCCGGATTTATTTGTTTGCCATCGTTACACAGAAAACACTTGCCCTTCTGCGGCAGACTACCTACAACCATTTGATCAAATTGCCCATGGCCTTTTTTTCAAGCCGGAGGGTCGGGGAGTTGAACAGCCGTATATCGGCTGATATTGCGCTGTTACAGGAAACTTTTACTACCACGCTTGCCCAGTTTATCCGGCAAATAATCATAATAGTTGGTGGAATTACTTTGTTGACGATCATATCGCCAAGGCTAACACTTTTCATGTTGGCTTTTGTTCCGGTCGTTACAATAATTGCACGGTTTTTTGGGACCTATATCCGTAAACTTTCCAAAGAGGCACAGGATAATGTGGCCGATTCAAATACAATTGTGGAAGAAACATTGCAGGCCATTTCAAATGTGAAGGCATTCGCCAATGAGGGATTTGAAAAACTTCGCTACAAAAAGAAAACGGATGAGGTGATCGAAGTCGCCCTCCGGGGGGCGAAGTACCGTGGCCTGTTTGTTTCGTTTATCTTTTTTGCCCTTTTTGGCTCCATTGTGGGGGTAATTTGGTATGGGGTTTATCTTGTGAACCAGGGAGCCGGGATGACTTCGGGCGATTTGTTCAAGTTTGTGCTCTATACGGTTTTTATTGCCGGTTCCATCAGTGGAATGGCCGACCTATACTCTCAAATCCAAAAAGCCATAGGTGCCACTGAAAACCTGATGGACATTCTTGAAGAAAAACCGGAATTTCTGGATGAAACACTGGAATCCGCCAATACAAAGGATGTTAGGGAAGTGCGTTTTCAGAATGTCTCGTTTTCATATCCTTCACGGAAAGATATTCAGGTACTCAAAGATATTTCTTTTCATGTAAACAAAGGGGAGCAGGTGGCTTTGGTCGGGCCGTCGGGAGCCGGGAAAAGTACTATCACTGCTTTGTTGTTCCGGTTTTATGATATTGATTCCGGTGAAATTTTAATTGATGGCAGAGATGTCAGGGAATATGACCTGGCCGGGTTAAGGGGTTTGATGGCCATTGTCCCCCAGGAAGTTTTGTTGTTTGGGGGAACCATATTTGAAAATATCCAATATGGAAAACCGGGGGCAGGCAAAGAAGAAATAATTGAAGCTGCCAAACAGGCCAATGCCTGGGAATTTATCGACCGCTTTCCCGAAGGCCTGGAAACCAAAGTAGGGGAGAGGGGGGTTCAGCTTTCGGGCGGACAACGGCAACTGATTGCCATTGCACGGGCGATTTTAAAAGACCCTGCCATTTTGATCCTGGATGAAGCCACCAGCTCCCTTGATTCGGAATCGGAACGAATGGTACAGGAAGCATTGCAAAAGCTTATGCTGGGACGAACCTCTGTTATAATTGCCCATCGTTTGTCCACTATCCACAATGCAGATAAAATCGTGGTTATCGACAAAGGGGAGGTTAAAGAGGCCGGAACGCATGATGAACTCCTGAAAATCGAAGGTGGGATTTATAGGAACCTGAGTGCTTTGCAGATTGATTTGATGGGGTAATTCCAAAAACCAAAAAAACTAAATCATTGCCCTGTATATATAAAAAGTTGTGACAACAATAAAAATACTTATTAGTAGTGACAAGAAATACAGGAGCAAATTGGCAAAACTTAAAACATCAAGTTTTTTTAAAACAAAATAAGGGATGTAC
>JAJRTT010000379.1 GCA_024278155.1 Bacteroidota bacterium
TATTATGAACAAACTTATCTTTATCCTAACTTTTGTACTTATCCTGAATTATCAAGGACAAAGCTGTACAAACCTGATTGTTACAAAAGGTGCTTCTGCCGATAGCTCAACCATGATGGTTTATACAAACGATGGTGAATGGCTGTACCATCTCGATATAACCCCGGCACAAGACCATCCTGAAAACACCTGGGTGAAATATGGAAACGACAGCATAAAGCAAGTGGCACACACCTATAAAGTCATTGGTTTTCAAATGAACGAATTCCAGCTTGCCATTGGCGACATAAACAAATACTCCCGGGAATCCATGTGGTGGGTTTTCAATTTTGTTTCCAATTATGCCAACCTCCGGTATTCTTATATGATAAAGGATATTCAAAGAACGCAAAGTGAACTGGAAGAGAAATTTATTTCGGAACAGGATTCCATTGTTTCACTTACAAAAGGGATGGATGAATACAAAAGATGTCAAACCCTCACATATTACACCCTGGAAAGTGGAAACCTCACGCATACAAAATGGTTGGAATTGGGTGAATTACTCATTACAAAATACAACGATGGTTATATTAAGGATGAAAACGGACGACCCCGTCAAGAAGGCTATCCAGAAGAATGGAAAAAGCAGGTTATTGAAAACAATCCCGAAAAATATTTGATCCCCGACTGGAACAAGGAAAATAATATCAAGGATTTACCGTATTAATCTTAACAGGGTTCCGTTAATAAAATAATTTAAAATTATAAGTTAATAAAATATTTAGATTTACTTTTGCGGAAAATATCAACCAACTAATAATCAAGAGAAATGGCAGAAACATCAAAATCAAATGTCGCCCATACACCACCGGAAAAGAAATCAAAACCCTTGGTGTGGATCATAATCATAGCTTTATTGTTGATCGCACTTATTGGGGTACTCTTCATTTATTTACCCAAGGAAAAAGAGTATAAAGCAATGCTCAAGGAAAAAGAAGCACAGCGCACTGAGATTGAAATGGAACTCGATCATTTAATGGTGAGCCACGATAGCATTAAAATGGAATACGGAACTTTATCGGATTCCCTTTCGGTAAAGGACAGTATTATCCTTGCCAATGCCAAAGAGATAAAAGAGTTGCTAAATTACAAATGGGAATACCGGAAGGTAAACAAGAAACTTCAACTCCTGAGGAAAATCACCCAGGGCTATGTAAAGCAGTTGGATTCGGTTTATACGGTAAACCGTGAATTGACCGAGGAAAACGAAAAAATCAGGCAACAATATGCCGGGGAACAACAAAAAACCAGGGAGCTTACCAAAGACAAGGAACAACTTATAGAGAAAGTGACCGAAGCCTCGGCAATGCGGGCTTACAATGTTACCGCCTATGGGGTTCGTTTCACGGGCAGTGGCCGCGAACGTATGACCGATAAAGCAAAGAAAGTTGAAAGGGTAAAGGTATGTTTCACGGTTGGGGAAAACAAACTGGTCGAGGCCGGGACAAAGACTTTCTATATCCGGATCATAAGGCCCGATAATGTGGTGGTAATGCAAAAAATGGGAGATGTTTACACATTCGAATTCAATGGTGAGAAACTGGAATACACCACCAAAAAGGAAATCAAATATGAAAATGCGGCCACGGACCTTTGTATTTTCTGGACTAAGAAAAACAAAGCAGAAGGGGCAATGGCAGGCGTTTACAACGTTTTCATATATTCTGACGGAGTCGAAATCGGAAAGACCTCTTTTGAATTAAAATAAATTTCATGGTAATATTTTAAAAGCCATTAATCTAAGGGTCAATGGCTTTTTCTTTGTCTTTCAGATTCCTCAAATCTTTTTCCTAATTGCTTCCGTCTCACTTTCAAAACCAGGCTTGCCCAACAAAGCGAACATATTCTTTTTATAGGCTTCCACACCGGGCTGATCAAATGGGTTAACACCCAAAGTATAGCCACTCAACGCACACGACATCTCGAAAAAGTAAATCAACCCGCCAATAGTCTCCTCGTTCACTTCGGGGACAATAATCCCGATATTGGGAACCCCTCCGTCAATATGGGCAAGGGCAGTCCCCAGTTCAGCCATTTTATTTACATCATGGATTCGTTTTCCCGCAAGATAGTTCAAGCCATCAAGATTGGCATCGTCCATGGGCACTACTAGTTTTTTATTCGCTTTTCCCACGGCCAAAACGGTTTCAAAAATCATCCGGTAACCATCCTGTATGTATTGGCCCATGGAATGCAAATCAGTAGTAAAACTAACACCTGCCGGAAAAATCCCTTTTCCCTCTTTTCCTTCGCTTTCCCCGAAAAGCTGCTTCCACCATTCTGTCAGGTAAAAAAGGCTGGGCTGGTAATTCACAAGGATTTCGACCACTTTTCCCGATTTAAGCAAGGCATTTCGGGTTGCGGCATACAAGGCCATGGGGTTTTCATCCAATGAACTGCCCAAGCTGTTTAGCTCTTGCATCTTTTTTGCCCCGGCAAGCAAAGCCCTTATATCAAACCCGGCAACGGCAATGGGCAGCAACCCGACCGGGGTCAGAACAGAATATCTTCCCCCCACATCATCGGGAACAACATAAGTTGTATATCCTTCTTCCCTGGCAAGTTGTTTCAAGGCCCCCTTCGATTCATCCGTAATGGCAATGATCCTCTCCTTTGCCCCCGCTTTTCCATATTTATTTTCCAAGTGGCTTTTCAAAATCCTGAAAGCAAGGGCAGGCTCGGTGGTTGTCCCGGATTTTGAAATCACTGTAAGTGCATAATCCTTTTCCTCCAACACCTCCAACAAATCATAAAGGTAATCTTCACCAATGTTTTGCCCGGCATAGATTACTTCAGGATTGTTTTTCTTGTTTAGCAACAAAGAAAAATTGTGGTTCAGGGATTCGATTACCGCCCGTGCCCCGAGATAAGAACCGCCAATCCCGATTACGATAAAAACATCAATATTCTTTTCCCTTATTTTCCGGGCCGAATCAAGAATGGACGAAACCAGGCTTTCCTCTGTTTCTCCCGGAAGATCGACCCATCCGAGGAAATCATTTCCTTTTCCGGTTTTTTCCA
>JAJRTT010000380.1 GCA_024278155.1 Bacteroidota bacterium
CTAATTTCGCAACCGAAAAAAATAATTAACAATCTGATGGATAAACGAAAACGGATAAAAATAGTTGATCTCCTCACCTCTGATGAGTTTGGGAAAACGGTGAACGTAAAGGGATGGGTGCGCACAAAAAGGGGGAGCAAAAACGTGGCCTTTATCGCATTGAACGATGGCTCCACCATAAATAATGTGCAAATAGTCGTTGACCTCGGTATTATCAATGAAAACGAAATCCAGAACATTTATACGGGTGCTGCATTGTCGGTTACCGGGGAGTTGGTGGAATCGCAGGGGAGCGGGCAAAAGCTTGAGGTAAACGCAAAACAAATTGAAATATTGGGCATGGCCGATCCCGATGAATATCCGTTGCAGCCCAAGCGGCATTCACTGGAGTTCCTCCGTGAGAAAGCCCATTTGCGGTTTCGTACAAGTACGTTCAGTGCGATTTCGAGGATTCGCCATGCCATGATTTTTGCCGTCCATAAGTTTTTTAACGATAAGGGTTTCCTGAATGTCCATACACCTATCATTACCGGTTCGGATGCCGAGGGCGCCGGGGAAATGTTCAAGGTTACCACGCTTGATCTGGACAATCTCCCGAAAACGGAAGAGGGCAAGATCAATTACAAGGAAGATTTTTTCGGAAAAGAAACAAATCTTACTGTTTCAGGGCAGTTAGAAGGGGAACTTGCAGCATTGGCACTTGGTGATATTTATACCTTTGGTCCAACATTCAGGGCGGAAAATTCAAATACAACCAGGCACCTTGCCGAATTTTGGATGATAGAACCTGAAATGGCTTTTTATGACATCAACGATGATATGGATCTCGCCGAGGAGATGTTGAAGTACCTGATAACATATGCTTTGAAAAATTGTGCCGATGATCTGGCGTTTTTGAGCAAACGCCTTCAGGACGAAGAAAAGAACAAAAAGGCAGAAGAGCGTTCACCCATGGAACTTGTGGAAAAACTCCGCTTCGTACTTGAAGGTGATTTTGCCCGAATTACCTATACAGAGGCCATTGATATCCTGCAAAATTCAAAACCCAATAAAAAGAAACGCTTCCAGTTTGTAATTGAGGGTTGGGGCGCCGACCTGCAATCGGAACACGAGCGTTACCTTGTGGAGAAACATTTCAAAAAACCGGTGATCGTCACCGGGTATCCCAAAGAAATAAAATCCTTTTACATGAAACTGAACGATGACGATAAAACCGTGAGGGCGATGGATGTGTTGTTCCCACAAATCGGGGAGATCATAGGTGGTTCGCAAAGGGAGGAAAGTTATGATAAACTTTTGAAACGAATGAGGGAAATGAACGTACCAGAAAAGGATTTGTGGTGGTACCTCGAAACCCGGAAATTCGGGACGGTCCCGCACAGCGGTTTTGGGCTTGGTTTTGAAAGGTTGATACTGTTTGTAACGGGAATGGGAAATATCAGGGACGTGATCCCTTTCCCGAGGACACCACAAAATGCAGAATTTTGATTCATGTTGGCTTTAGATTTAAAAAAAAATGAATAATTCAAATCAATAATTACCATCACTCCCCTCTTGAGAGGGGTTTGGGGGTGTGTCATATTAAAAAACCCAATTATTGTTTTGAATTTATGGATTTGTTGGACAAACAATTTTCCATAATGTTAATAGATAAGTTTTGATTTTAATAGAAAAAAACGCAAATTTGTAAAAATTAAGAGGGAAACCCCGGGATCTATGCTACATCAAAGATTACAACAAAAGCTATTACAAAAACTATCGCCTCAGCAGATATTGTTGATGAAGTTGTTGCAGGTTCCCACGGTGGCACTCGAACAAAGGATAAAGCAGGAAATAGAAGAAAACCCCGCCCTTGAAGAGAGTGAAGAGGAGGAAGAAGAAACCCTTGATATATTAGATGAAATTGATCCGGAAGCCAATAAGGAAGAAACAGAAATCGAAACTGATGCCGATACAAAGGACAGCGAAGATGAATTTGATTTGGGCGATTACATGGACGATGATGAAATACCTTCCTATAAATTAAATGCAAACAATCACAGTGCGGACGATGAGCCCCGCGATATCCCCTTTATTTCGGGAACCACATTTCAGGAAGCTTTGCTCTCACAGTTGGGATTGAGCAGTTTGGACGAAAGAAAGCATTTGATCGCTTCCATTATTATCGGTAATCTCGACGATTCGGGATACCTGAACAGGGACATTAATTCCCTGGTTGACGATTTGGCCTTTACCCAGAATATCCAGACAAGCAGGGAAGAAATCACCGAGCTTTTGAAAATAATCCAGGGTTTTGACCCTCCGGGTGTTGGTGCACGGAATTTACAGGAGTGCCTTTTGATACAATTGCGCAAAAAGCAAAACGGATCAAAAGACATTGATTCGGCCATCCATATCCTCGAAAGGTACTTCAATGAATTCACGAAAAAGCATTATGAGAAAATCCTCAAAAAAGCCAAAATAACCGAGGATGATTTGAAAGATGCCATTGAAGAAATCCTGAAACTGAACCCCAAGCCGGGAAACTCCCTTGGCGAAACTTCAAAGACAAACCATTACATTTTACCCGATTTTATTATCTACAACAACAATGGGGATTTGGAGCTGCACCTGAATTCGAGGAACGCCCCCGAGCTTAGGTTGAGCCGGAATTATGTGGAGATGCTGGAAGGGTACGCCCACAGCAAAGACAAGAAGAAGCACAAGGATGCCATTAC